>VHDF01000047.1 GCA_016871495.1 Verrucomicrobiota bacterium
GATTGCAGCGTCGCCACCAAGGCGAGGGTGTTTCCGGAGAGTTTGTTGGTGAGCCCAAAGGTCACCGTGATGGTTTCTCCGTTTTCGACGATGGCATTGGCGGCTCCGCAGCCGCTTTGGGCGGATATGTGAGCCACGTCGAAAGGTCTTGGGTTGAATGAAGTTGCGCTGGCGGAGCTGGTGGAGCCCACAGCAAATACGGCCATCATTAAGGCCGCGAGCCATTGCCAGGCACGACTCCTTTGCCTAGGCACGGTATAGGTATCGCGTTTCATGGGGTCTATTGTGTGTCTGTTCATGGTTTTGTCGTATTGGCTATGGGTAAATTCATTTAAGCGCGGCGCCGGTTTTTTGCAACAAAAAGTATTTTGGTTCATGCAGTTCTGTTCGTGACACGTGCCCGATTCCCACCCTCATGGCCCAACCCTTTCGGCCGTCCAAAACGCTTTGCCGACGGCTATAACGACCTTTCGGAGCTGATCCAATCCGCTCCAAACCGTGCTCTTACTGCTGTCGTTTTCTGGGTCGATATCGCGGGCATTCCGTCATCCCGCGACGTTTTTCTACGAGGGTAGAAAAGAGCTAGTCCCGAACAATTGCTGTCAGAGTTACGCATTTTCAATGCTTTGCGCAAGGAAAAAGTGTGCTGCGCCCCAAGGGTCTTTCGGGTGGAGCACCGAAAGAACCGGCCCGCACGATAACGATTAGCATAAGAGATGCCAGGAGCAGGCTTTGGCGCCTGGGTTATCGCCGTGTTCAAATGGACTCGAAGGCCGAGGTTTCCGAGCGAGTCATTCTTCATGGATTTCCGCGCGGCTCGCGAGCTCAGCAGCTTTCATTTTGAATGATCAAGGTAGGGCGCGCACTCCGCTGCGCGCCGAAACCGGGTGTTTCCAAAGGCGGCGCGCACGGAGTGACGCGCCCTACCCACCAAAATGAGAACGACTGTCGCGAGCTTCCTTCATCTTGTCGTTCTTAGTCTCAATCGCGAAAATTCTGAAAGTTGAGAGCAAGCGGAAAGTCCTTTCCTTTCACGGCGGCGATGACGGATTGCAAGTCATCCCTGCTTTTGCCGCTGACTCGAACGGTATCCCCTTGAATCTGTGCGGTGACTTTGAGGCCGAGTTGTCTCACGAAGGTGGCGATTTCCTTGGCAACGGTCGAGTCGAGGCCCTGTTTGATTTTGATGGTTTGGCGCGCGTGACCCAAGGGCGACAGGTCAGGATCCCCTTTGTCCACGTTTTTTGGACTGACGCCTCGTTTGGAGAGTTTGGTCGTGACCATTTCGACGAGCGTTTTCATTTTGTAGGCATCGAGAGCGGTCAAGTGGATCTCATTTTTCTCCAGATTGATCTCGGCCGGGCTGTCTTTGAAATCGAAGCGCGTGGCGAGTTCTTTGCGCGCCTGGTTGACGGCGTTCTCGATTTCCATGGAGTTGACTTCTGAAACAATGTCGAAGGTGGGCATAGGCGTTTAGCGGCGTTGAGGTTTGGAGAGATAGCCGTTGGTGGAAAACCAAGCAATCGCATCTTCGAAAGCTTGGCGCGGGGAGGTTTGGGGCATGCCTAATTCCTGGATGGCTTTGGCGGGGTTGAAGTACATCTTGTATCGAGCCATCTTCACACCCGCCAGGGGTGCTCGTGGCGGGGTGCCGGTAAGCCAGGAAAGGCTCTCGTTGCAGAGGGCGGCGGCGTAGGCAAGGGCGTATGGAATGCGAAATAGTGGCGCTTTCGACCCCCCAATCTCAGCGATGAGCTTCAGCGTCTCGCCCATGCTCCAGTTGCCTTGTGCGTTCCCGAGGATATAGCGTTCTCCAATACGTCCTTTCGACGCGGCGAGGATATGGCCGCAGGCCACGTCGCGCACGTGAACCCAGTTTAATCCGGTGTCGAGAAAGGCCGGCATGCGTCCGGAGAGGAGATCCACGATAACCTGGCCTGTCGGCGTGGGTTTGGCGTCACGCGGACCGATCGGGGCGCTGGGATTGACGATCACCACGGGAACTCCTTGTTGCGCCATGTTCAGCGCCACACCCTCGGCTTTCCATTTCGATCTTTTGTAGTGATTGGACATTTGCGATTCGCTCACCGGAGCTGTTTCGTCGGTCGGTTGGACGGGATTTTTACCGTCTTGCGGAAGACCGATGCAGCCCACGGTGCTGGTATAAACGACACGCGAGCATCCGGCCATCCGGGCGGCATTCAAAACATTTCGCGTTCCTTCGACGTTGTCTTCATACATCGGGGCGTAGTCGCGCAGCCACAAGTGGTAACTGGCGGCGGTGTGAAAACACCACTCGCTTCCCCGCAACGCGCGCTCCAGGCCGGGACGATTGCGGATGTCTCCCTCCACGATTTCGCAGTCCAAGCCGTCCAGCCCGAGGCGAAGGCTGTTCTTGCGGCAGAGCGCCTTGACTTCATGTCCGGCGCGGAGGAGCTCGGCCACGAGATTGGATCCGACGAAGCCTGAAGCTCCTGTCACGAAACACTTCATGCGTCGATTCTGAAGGGTCGGACAGGTGAAGGAAAGCGCGCGGTGCATCGGTATTGCCAGGTCCGCCGGGAGCGATCACATTCCTTCCGATCCGGACAAGCTCATCGATTTTCATTTGAAGACGCTGTTGCGCTCGTGTGGGATTAACCCGGCCGGCATCATTAACTCGCAAAGCCCATGAAAAGTTCGTTCCTACTCATCGTTCGTCACGTCACTGTGATGCTGGCCGTCATGGCGGGGGTTCTGAGTGCCCTGGCCGCCGAACCGCTCCGCGTTTTCATCCGCGGGGGGCAGTCGAACCGGGGCCAGGAGGTTCACGCTCATCCGCGATTCCTTGGAGAGTGGACTCAACTCTTGACCGGGCGCGGCATGAAGGTGGAAGGCGCCATGGAGCTGCCCACCGCCGAGCAGTTGGAGCGAACGGACGTGTTGGTGATGTATGCGCAGGAGGGGGGCGATGTTCCGGAGGAGAAACGGCCGGGATTGGAGGCGTTCCTAAAGCGGGGTGGAGGCTTGGTCGTGCTGCACACAGCCACAGTGCCGCTCAACAAACCGGGGCATTCCGCTTACTTGAAATCGGTGATCGGGGGGTCTTGGGTCTGGAACCAGACCAAGTGGCTGGAGGGACCGATGTCGTTTTACTACACCGACCAGACGCATCCGATCACTCGTGGAGCCGCGAACTTTGATCTGAACGACGAAATCTATTACGACATGGATCTGGATCCTTCGATCCGGATTCTCGGAGCGGCCTACACGCCCAACACCAGGAACGCCCGCCGGAACGATCCGCGGGGCCAGCCCACGGGCGGGAAGGTCACGGTTTACGATATTCAGCCCCAGATGTGGACGTTCGAAAGGACGCTGGAAGGGGGGAAGCCGTACCGGGCGTTCGTCTCGATTCCCGGTCATCAGTTCCGCACCTTTCATCTTCCGCATTATCGCGCGGTGCTGCTCCGGGGCATTGCTTGGGCGGGGAAGCGGGAGGCCTTGGATGCTTTCGCCAAGCCGGAGGAGCTGGCGTCCTTGAGATATCCCGAGGGGGGGCCCTCGTTGCCCGCCAAATCCAAGGCGCAGCTTGATTTGCATCCGGAATTCGAAATGTCCCTTGTGGCGGCGGAACCCTTGATCAACAAGCCCATGAACATCGATTGGGATGAGAAGGGCCGTCTTTGGGTGGCGGAGACTCCGGAATATCCGGACGGGCGCTATGCGAACGGTCCGGCGGATCTGGTCCAGCAGTGGACGGAAGGCCGTTTGAACGAGGAGACCCGGCGGTATGAACGTCCGGCCTACGATAAGATTTCGATTTTGACGGACTCCGACGGTGACGGGCTCATGGATCGCAAGCAGATCTTCCATGAGGGCCTTGAATTGGTGACCAGCTTGGTCCTGCACAAGGACGGGGTGATTGTGTCCCAGGCGCCTGACGTTTTATTTTTGCGCGACACGAACGGTGACGGGCGGGCGGATGTGGTTGAAAAGCTTTATACGGGATTGGGCGTTCAGGACACCCACGCTGTTCTCAATAATTTGCGGTGGGGGTTTGACGGCTGGATTTACGGCACGCATGGCTACAGCGCGGGCAAGGTGAAGTCCGGTGATGGCAGCAAGGAATATGGAACCATCGGTTCCGGCGTGGTGAGGTTCAAACCGGATGGTTCCGCGTTCGAGCAGTTTTCCTCCAAAGGGGGTAATACCTGGGGTTTGCAGATGGCGTGGGACCATGAGGTCTTTTGGACGCAGCCCACGAGCGGGGATCTGTTGATGCACGTCGTCATGAGTGAGGCCCAGGTGGCGGGGAGCAAGACACCGGGCCTGACTTCGTTCAAAGTCGTGAGCAAGAGTATTCAGACTTTCCCGCTCATTCCCTACGAACAACTGCCTTACGTACAGATCGATTTAGTGGGTCGTTTCACCGCGGCGGCGGGCACGGTGATTTATGGAGGGGGTGCCTGGCCGACCCGTTGGAATCAGGCTTATCTGACGACGGAGCCCACGATCAACATCGTGCATCACCAGCACGTGCGACCCGAGGGTGTGAGCTATGCGGCAAGCCGCGAAACGGGCAGGGAATCGGTGGAGTTCATCGGAGGCAAGGATATGTGGTTCCGGCCGATCGAAGTCCGCACCGGTCCGGATGGTGCGGTCTACGTGGTCGATTTTTACAATCAGGCGGTGATTCACAACGACACGCGCGGACCTAAACATGGTCCGAAGAACGCTGCGGTGCGTCCCGACCGGGACCACTATTACGGCCGGATCTGGAGGGTGCATCACAAGGAATCCAGGAAACTGGAGGCGGCCAAGCTGGAAGGGGTAGGGGGCCGCGAGCTGGCGCGGGCTTTGGAACACCCCAATGACCATACGCGCATGAACGCCGTGCGGCTCCTGGTTGAGAAGGGATTGGAGGATGGGGGAGAGCTGGCCCGGATCGTGGCTGGGGAAAAACCCGCGCACGCCAAGGTGGGGGCGCTTTGGGCCCTGGCCCGGCTCGGCAGGCTTGGCCCTTCCACCGTTTCCCAAGCCGCACGAGACGGTTCTGCCGCGGTAAGGAGGAACGCGCTCATGGCGGCGGCGGGAAGCGCATCGGGTGCTCTCGTGCGGTCCGCCCTCAAGTCGGAAAGCCTGCGATTGGCCGGGGAGTCGGACCGGTCGGTCGCGTTGCAAGCGCTGCTGGCGCTGGCTGAGTTCGATCTGAGTGCCGAAGAAGCAGTTTCGCTGGTCCGGATGTATCCCGGGATCGCGGATGCCCATGTGAGAGCCGCATTCATGAGAGCGGCGCATCGTTCGCCCGCAGCGTTCCTGGACGCGGCGTTCGCATCGAGCGATGCGGGAAAACTGGGTCCGATGGTCAATGCCCTGACCTCGACGCTGGTGGGAGCGAAGCCCGAGGAAGCGGCGAAGCTTGCGATTCTGGTGTCGAAGAAGGGTGAGGATCGAAATGCGAGCAAGAAGACCATTCTGGACAGTTTGGCGGCGTCCTCCTCGGCCCCTCCGGCTTGGACATCCGAACTGAAGGACGCCTTGCGGGCGCTGTTGCGTTCCGCGGATCTCCAAGTCGCGGCCGCGGCCTTGCCGGTGGCGGTTCGATGGGATGAAGGCAACACCTTGAGCAAGGAAACGAGGCAGGTGGGCGGCAAACTGATGGATCGACTCTCGGCGTCGGGCGCAAGTGTGGAGTCCCGCGTCGAGAGCGCGCGCATTCTGCTGTCCACGCGCAAGATCAACGAGGGCATCCTTGGAAGGTTAGGATCCGTTTTGTCAGAGGGCACGGGCCCGTTACAAATGCAGTTGATCGAGGTTTTGGGGGGCTTGCAGGACGCTGAAGCGGGCTCCTTGTTGGTGAGTGTGCTGCCGAAGCTGGGCGGGGAGGGGCAAGCGGCGGCCGTGAGCCAGATTTTAAAGCGCGCTCCTTGGTCCCTGGCCTTGGTGCAGGCTTTGGACTCGGGTGCGGTCCGCTACGAAATTCTCGGGCCCGCCAACGCTTATCGGCTTCGCCAGCATCCGGACAATCAGGTGGCCGAGAGGGCGGCCGCCGTGATCGCCAGGCTGCGCGGGCCTGAGATGAAGGAAAAGGATGCGTTGATCGCCCGATTCGTGAAGGAAGTTGAGAAACCGGGCAATACCGCCAAAGGGAAGGAACTGTTCAACGTCAACTGCGGGGTTTGCCATCAGTTCGGGGGGGGAGGCAAGTACGTGGGGCCTCCTTTGGACGGCATTGGAGCGCATGGACCGTCGGAATTGCTGGTCCACATTCTGGATCCCAATCGAGAAGTTGATTTGAGTTTCACAGCGTGGAGCATCGAGACGAAGGACGGGGAATCTTTGCAGGGGGTGATCGCGCGGGAAAACAACGCGATGATCGCACTGCGAGACGCGTCCGGGGAGAGGGAAGTGCCCAAGACCACGGTCGCTTCGAGGAGGAATACGGGTCGTTCTTTGATGCCGGAAGGTTTTGAGGCACTCGGCGAGGAAGGACTGCGCGACCTGTTAGCCTACATGTCGGCGGGAGAGAACCGCTATCGTTTCGTGGACCTGTTGGGCGCTTACACTGCGGACAGCCGCAGGGGCATGTATCGCACCGTGCAATCCGACGTGGAACGGCTGCACCTTACGAAACGGGGCGCCGTGGTCGCGCACGGTATTCCCTTCCGGATCTCGGAGCCGGGCCGGCATCGACAAGGATACGACGTGGTCGTGTTGAAGGGAGGGGCGGGAAGAGAGATGTTTTCGAGAACGCTGCCGCAAAAAGTGGAGGCGAAGGTGGTATTGCCGGCGCGCCAACTGCACTTTCTGGGGGGCATTGCCGGCTGGGGATATCCGGCGATCGCAGAGAAACTTCCGGCCCTGAAAGCCAGCGTGCGGTATGCGAGCGGCAGCACGGAATCGTTCACCCTGCACAATGCGGTGGAGTTTGCGGACTACAACAAGGTTGTGGAGGTGCCGGGATCCAAGCTGGTGCGGGGATTGACGGAAGGGGATCAACTGCGGCTGCATTCGTTGAAGCTGGGACGGAACGAGGTCGTGGATTCCCTCACGCTCGAGAGTTTCAACAACGACGTGGCAGCGACGCTGGTGGCGATCACGGCGGATCTGAGCGACCAGGCTGTGCCCGGCCTTGAGGCGGTGACCCGGGGGGCGGCGGCGGCCCCTCCAGAGGCATTGAAGTGGGAAGCGGGAACCCGGGCGCTGCTGGTGGGAGGGGGCAGTTCCCATGATTTCCATCGCTTTTTCAACCTTGCGGATGTGCAGACTTTGAAGGAGGCCGGTCTGAGCGTGAATTACACGGAGCGCGCGGAGGTTACCGCCGCGGAGCTTGGGAAGGTGGAGGTGGTGGTCTTAAGCGTGAACAGCGCGGGCTGGGATTCGCCGGACGTGCGACGGGAGCTCTTCGCGTTCGCGGGCAGGGGTAAAGGGATTGTGCTGCTGCATGCGGGGGTTTGGTTGAATTATCCCCGATGGCCGGAGTACAATCGGTCGATCGTCGGAGGCGCTTCACGCGGACACGACCGGCTGGGGGAGTTCGGGGTGAAGATCCTGAACGAGGCGCATCCCATCACCCGCGGCGTCTCCAAGGAATTCAGACTGGTCGACGAACTTTATTACTTCGAACCGGATCCTCAGGGATCTCCGATCGAGATTCTGGCGGAGACCACTCCCAGCGAAAAATTCAAGAAACCACATCCGAGTGTCTGGATCGTGAAACATGATCAGGCTCGCATCGCGGGCATTGCCCTGGGACACGATGGACGGGCTCACAGCCACGAGGACTTTAAGAAACTGCTGATCAACGCGGTCCGCTGGGCGGCCAAGCGCTAGCCCGGATAATCCATACTGAGCTTGAATCCGCGACAGTACGCCGCGTGAGGGCACGCGGCCTACCATCGCGACTGCCTCCGTGTTTGTAGGCCCGGTGTCCTCACCGGGCGTCCCGTGCATGAAATTTCCGGGCTAGGCATCCCGTTGGAAAGTCCAGGGCTTGCCGAAAACGGTTTCGGCGAGCCCGCATTTGCGTTGAGCTCCGGCGATCTCCTCCTCGAGCGGGTCTCCGGTCCGGTCGGGAGTTAAAGAGACCACGATGACATCGGGGCGGGCCATGCCCCGCAGGGCGGCAACCCGAGCCAAATGCCGGCGGTCCAGTCCGTCGGCGACCCGAAGGAGGGCCGCGAGGGTGCGGACGTGGTCTTGTTGGACCGGATCGAGGCGCGCGAACGGTTCATGGTCGCGGCTCGGCTCGGCTTTGCGGTGGTAGCGGGCGATAAGGGAAAACACTTCGATTTCGAAAACGGTCCAGTGTTGCCAGGCAAATTCACGGATGAGGCGGGCGGAGGCTTTGTGATGTCCGCCGCCGTCGGGGCATTCGGACCAGCCGATGTCGTGGAGGAGTGCAGCGGCCTCGAGCCATTCGGGCGCCGCAGGTGTCAGGCGGGGGAGCGGAGGTTCGGCACGCAGGGACTGCCAGAGTTGACAGCACAAGCGAGCCACCTGCTCGACGTGGGCGGGTTCGGCTTCGCGGGCCGCCAGCAACGCGGCGACTTCCGCACGGCGGCGAGTGTCCTGGATCATCATCGGAGAAGAGCGCCGAAGCGAAGTCCGCGCGTGCTCGGACGGAGTTCCGTCACCTCGAAGGCGTCGAGAACGGCGAGCATGATGGCGGCCCCGAAGAGGATGACGTCGGCGCGATTCGGCGGGAGTCCAGGCAGGAGGCGCCGTTCGGCGAGCGAGAGCTGCCAGAGCGACGCGCAACGGGAGCGAAGGGCGGAACGCGTCAGAACACATTGCTCGATCCGATCGCGATCGAAGGACTCCAGGGAAAGCTCGAGGCACGCGAGCAGCGCCGCGGTGCCACCCGTGGCGATCCAAGGGCAGGGGCCGGAGATCGAGTCGAGTTGCGGGCGCAGCGAGGGGGCGACCTGCTTTTGCAGAAAGTGATGGAGTTGCTCCTGGCAGGCATGGAGTTCGCCGTGCGCGGGGGGATCCGAGACCACGGCGGATTCCATGGTGCGAACCGTTCCAAGCGGGAAGCTTTGCCGGTATGGGATCGATTCGGGGATGCCGAGAATGAATTCAGTGCTTCCGCCGCCGACATCGAGGATCAATCGCCGGTCAGGCAGGATGGCCGGGGAAGTGCCCACGCCCAGGAACGCCAGATCCGCCTCTTCTTCTCCGGAAAGAATTTGAACGGGGCGGCCGGTCGCCTGAAGGACCGCTTCGAGCAGGAGCTCGGGATTAAGAGCCTCCCGCACGGCGCTGGTGGCGACAAGAATGACCTCTTCGGCGTGGTGTTCGCGGGCGAGTCGGAAGAAGTCGCGGCAAGTCTGGGCGGTTGCGGCCACCGGCTCCGTTTGGAGCAGGCGATGGGTGTAGAATCCGCGGCCGAGACGCGTTTGGATTCCGCGTTCGAGGACGGGGGTGAGGCGGGAGTGAGCGCGGTCCAAGTCCGCGACGAGGAGTTTGACGGAATTGGTTCCGATGTCGATGACGGCGCGGCGCATGAGCCAGTCGAGGGGGTCGGGAAAGAGGAAGCGACCTTGAGGCGGCTGATTAGCGCGTGCGTTGCCGGGCCAGGACGGCACCGCCGGTGATTCCGGCGCCGTCGCCCAGGCTGGAGGCTTCGATGGCGATGCCCTTGCAGGTGCCAGGCATGGCATAGTCTTTGGCCGTTTCGACGATGATGGCCATCATTTCGTCCGCGAGTTGTTCGATGACGCCTCCGCCGAGGACCACGACTTCGGGATTGAGCAGGTTGATGATATTGGCGACGGCGATGCCGATGTATTCAGCCGCCTCTTCGATGACTTTCTGGACGAAGGTGTCGCCGCGTTTGAGGGCTTTGCGAAGATCGCCGCTGCGGAGGTCTTCGAGGTCGGCGCCGAGCAATTCCGTGAGCACGGTTTTCTGCCCGCCTTTGACGGCGGCTTGGATGCGACGGAAGATGGCGGACCGGCTGGCCAGGGCCTCGAAACATCCTTTGCTGCCGCAACCACATTTGGGTCCGCCCACCTCCAGCACCATGTGGCCGATTTCGCCGGCGGTGCGGTTGAACCCCGAGTAGAGTTTGCCGTCGAGAATCCAGCCTGCGCCGATGCCGGTTCCGATGAAGATGCCGAAAAGGTTCTTGGCCTTGCCTCCGTATTCGGCCTCGCTGACGCCGAGAGTGCAGATATTGCAATCGTTCTCGAGGAAAACGGGGATTTGCAGGCGCTTTTCGAGCAGCTTGGCCAAGGGGAGCTTTTCCCAGCCGAGATTGGGGGCGAAAAGGACTTCGCCTTCCTCGGGATCGACCGCACCCGGAGCTCCCAGGCCGATGCCGCGAATGTTCTTCTTTTGAAGATCGCACTCGTCGATGACGTCTTCCACGCACTTGGCGATTCGACTGATGACTTCTTCAGGGCCGCGTTCGGCCTTGGTGCTGAGCTTGGAGCGCCCCAGGCACTTGAGCTGAGGTTGGAACACGCCCGCCAGGATTTTGGTCCCGCCCAGATCGACACCGACGAAATAGTCTCCTTTGGGATTAGGGTCGGCCATGGAGGTGGGAGTTCAGGCGGCAAGGACGTCCTGGATACGAGAGCGCAATTCAACACTGATCTCTTCCGAACCTCGATGACCATCGATCATGGTAAATCCGTAGAGCGCCTGGAGTCGCTTGAACTGGTCGCGCATCAAGCCCTGGTATTTCAAGAAACTATCGAACATGTCGGTCGCCAGCCCGAGGTCCATGCCGCTTTCCCAATAAGTGAGGGCGTGATTCTTGGCGAAATTGCGCTGGACGAGTTCCTCGGGAGAGACGTTCAGGTAAAAGATTGCGTCAGGCGCGAGGGCCATGCCGTAGAGGTTCTTGAGCCAGGCTTCATCCATGCCCCGGACGAGGTCCCGCGCCATCAGGGTATAGATGTATCGGTCGGCCAGGACAACAAAGCCCGCCCGGAGGGAAGGGAGGATGACGTTCTCGAGCTGGTCTGCAAAATCGGTCGCGTAGAACAAGCTCATGGTGGTATGGCTGAGGATGTTCCCGTTCTGAGCTTGTTGCAGTTCCTCACTGACCAACGTGGATCGTTTGAGGCCGACCTGGACGGTGGCATGGCCGCAGCCTTCGAGCCAATCCACGAGGCGGGAGATCTGGGTGGATCGTCCGGATCCGTCGGCGCCTTCCACGACCACCAATTTCCCGACGAGTTCCTCCAAGTTGACCCCGGGGATGCCCTGGCCGAAAAACCGTTTGCGACTGGGGCGGGGAATGAGCACCTCGGCGGCCGGGCGCGAGGCCTTGCTCGAGACTTTGCGCGGGGCGGGGTTGGGGCGGGGCATAGGCGAGCGGGCGATCGATTATCGGCGGAAAGAGTCGAGGTCCAGGCGGTCGGAGACGAGCTTGCGCGCCAAGGCCTGCTGGGGTTCGACGGCTTGGTTGGCATCGATGATGTGAAAGCCGAATTCGGTGCTCATGGCGAGGTACTGTTCGAGCAGGCGCCCCTGAAAAATCCGAAAACTTTCGTAGGGATCCTGGGACAGGCGCAAGTCCATGCCCGCCTCGAAATATTTGAGTTCGGGGCGACCGTCCAAGATACGGCGGAGGGAGACGTTCAAATTGGCTTTGAAGAGAAAGACGATGTCGGGCAACGCGGCGAAGCTATAGAGCTCACGCACCCAACCGGGCTCGCAGCCGCGGACGACATCGCGGGCGAACGCCGTAAAAATGTAGCGGTCGCACAGAACCAAGTAACCGGCCCGGAGGAGCGGAACGACTTGCCGGTCGTAACGGTCGGCAAAGTCGGTGGCATGGATGAGGCTGAACGTGGTCGGGGTCAGCAGCTCTCGCTTCTTGCCTTTGCTCGTCGCGCTCTTGACCAAGATCGACGAGTTCCACGCCGTGAAGAATACTTTGAGGCCGCGCTGTTCAAACCAGCGTTTGAGCAGGTGGATTTGGGTGGACTTGCCGGAACCGTCGATGCCCTCGACGGCGATCAACCGGCCAGGAAAACCCAACTGGGCAAACGTCTTCATCCGATCCGATGGAGGCATGTTCAGAGCGTCCACCACCGCCACACGAGACGGAGTCGGCGGACGCGTCCAAGGTTCGAGGAGCGGTGTGGGAAAGACAATGCTTTTGTCGCGATTCAACCTCCGCGGAGACCGGCGAGAGCGGCCATCAGCGCCATGGAGACATGCACGACGAAGGCAATGAAGTTTCGGATCCAGGGAATTTGCATGACGACAATGATGATGAAGAATCCGTATTGGCTGAAGCGCAGGAAGGTTTCATCACTCATGCGAATCGCATTGCGAAGCAAGTGGGATCCATCGAGCGGAGGGACGGGAAGCAGGTTAAAAAAGCAGAGGAGGGTGCTCAGGTAGGCCATGTCCATCAGAACACTGAAGGCTTTGGGGGAACCGGCGATTTGGCTGCCTTTGGCCAGCAGCACGAGCAGGAAGGCGAGCACAAGATTCATGGCGGGCCCCGCGGCCGTGACCAGCGAGTCATGCCAGCGGGGGTTGGAAAAGGCGCTTCGATCGACGGGCACGGGCTTCGCCCATCCAAAAAAGAAGCCGACTCCGCCAGCCGAAGCGCTCAGTGCGATGGCGATCAAGGGTATGATCACGGTTCCCAGCGGATCGATATGAACCACGGGGTTGAGGGAAATACGCCCGAGATCGCGGGCCGTTCGATCACCCAGTTTCCAGGCTGTCCACGCATGCGCGAATTCATGAAAGGTCAGCAGGATGACAAAGTAGATGTAGTGGAGTAATCCGTTGACCAGTGTGTGGGTTTCCATGGGCGCGGACGGTACCCCGCACGACCCGCGGACGGTAAAGCCAAAAGTGGCGAATGCTTAGGGGGCCGGTGCCTCCCGATGTTGCCGGTGATGCAGGTAGGGCGCGTCCGTCCCGGCGCGCCGCCGGAGCATGATGTTTTGCATCCCGTGGGCGGCGGGCTGGGACAGGCCCGCCCTACCAACAACCTCTGGATGCACCCCCTATGGAGGCGGATCCGCCAGGGGATTGCGAATGCGAGGGTCGGGAAAGTGATGGAGACTTGCCCGCCGCCAGCGCCGGGGTGCGAGGCTTCGGGGCAACTGCCGTGTCCCAGGTTAACGAGAGGGGCGTGGGCGATAGGCGGATTTGACCTGAACCACATAGTCCCGCAGGGCGGCTTCAAAATCAGGCAAGTCGAAGAGCGGATGCCCAATCGCCACGAGCTGGGCACCCATGGAAGCGGCCTTGCATGCATCGGCGGGGCCAAAAGTCCCGATTCCCACGGGGACAGGAACCACTTCCAAGACTCCTTCGAGCCATTGGGTGCCGTCTCGTGAAGGATCTCGCCGCCATTGATCGGCGGCATAGTGCAGATAAATCCAATCGACACCCCAGCTGGCGCAGGCCAGGGACCTGGCGATGGGATCCTTCACGCCGATGGTATCCACGACCACCTTGATGCCCGTCGCGCGCCCTTCCTTCACCGCCGCGCGCACGGTTTCGTCCGCCGCATTGGCGCAGACGGTCATGTAGTGTCCCTTTTGTTTCTGGGTCAGGAGCACGTTCTTCCCCCCTGAATCCATCGTCTTGTAGTCCGCAAGAATCGGAAAACTTGGAAAGGCCTCGGCCAGACCAAGGATCGCGCGGGCGCCTTCGGCCACGATCAAGGGAGTTCCGGCTTCGAGGATGTCCACACCGACGCGAGCGCCGATTTCGGCCATGCGAAGGGCTTGGTCGAGGGTGGGAAAATCAAGAGCCAACTGGACCAGAGGATAGGTGGGATCGGAGGGCATAGGGTTGTCGGGACCCTATAAAGAGGCTCCCAACTTCGCCAGACTTTCCTCCATGGTCTTATCCATGGCGGCGCCGCCGCCGGTCGACGGTCGCTGCGCGGAAGCGTGCCGGATCAGACGCTCGTGGATGCTCGCTTCAGAGGCATTTTGCGAGCGCGTCGCCGCTGGCGGTGGTGAGGGCCACATAAACCTTGCCGTCGCGGGACCAGGTGGAGGTGTTCCATTCGCCCACCCGGGCGGACAAGGGGGCGGAGCCGGGATCGTCGAGGATCACGCTTCGATCGACGGCGAGCACATGGACGACCTGGCCGGTCGTGTCCGGGACGAAGCAAACCAGTGTGGCGGTGGCTCCATGCCAGGCGAAGCTCTTGCAACCATAGGTGCGGCTCGCCTCGAGGATGCTCGAGACTTGGAGTTTCAAGGCGGGTGACTTGGCCTCGAGCCAGGATTGAAGCTTGGAAAAATCCCGGTCGGCCAAGTCGAAGGTGCGATCCCACTTTTCATCCATGAAGCGGACCATGTCCTGGCGAAAGGCGGCGAAAGTTTGGGGACTGCGCGATGGGCGCGAGAGGAAGAACAGCCCGGCGCCCACAGCCAGAACGAGGAACGCGGCAGCCCACGCGAGAGCGAACCGCCGATGCCATGGCACCGGGATGCGGGACACGGCGTGCCCGGCGCGAATCCGCTCCACCAAGCCTTCGGGCATGGGAATGGATTGCAATTTGGAAGCGATGTCACGATCGAACTGCTGCAGGGAATCGAACCAGCGGGCAAGTTCGGGGTTGGTTTCGAGTTCACGACGCGCCTCGGCCAGTTTAGGGTCGGACTCGGTCGACTCGTTGGAGCGGGAGGCGTTGAGGATAAATTTGGCTTCGTCGATGTTCATGGTCAGCCCTGCGCCCGGCGGGCGGATTGAGGCAATGGGACGATTTTGCAGTGGGCTGGGGATTCGACCAGCAATTGCCGGAGTTGGTCCTTTCCCCGTGAGAGACGGGACATCACGGTGCCGGTCGGCACGTCGAGGGCTTCCGCGATTTCGCGGTAGGAAAAATCCTCGAGGTAAAACATGGCCAAAGGAACGCGGTAATGTTCATCCACGCGTTGCAGGGCGGACATCACAGTTTGGGCATCCACGTGGTTGAACATGGAGGGTTCCCATCGGGGCAAGTTCGGCCTCGATCTGCTGGTTTTCGTGATAGCTGATTCGGGAACCCTGGCGCTCACGCCGAAGGAACTCGCGGTGAAGCGTGGTGAAAAGCCAGGACTTGACGCGCGAAAGATCGCGCAATTGATGTCCTTTTGAAGCCCAGAGGTAGCACGTCTCCTGCGTCAGATCCGCCGCCACAGACTCGTTGCGGGACAAACTCAAGGCGAAACGATAGAGCGAGGGGTAAAACCGCTCGATCGAAGTGACGTCCGCCGGAGTGTCCATGCCTGGGTCAGAGGTCCCGGAGGCAGGCCTTATTCCAAAAAAACTGACGGAAAAGGCTTCAATCCGAGCCGAACGAAGTTGCCGACAAAGACTCTTTCGGAGCGTGGTGGGCGGCGTAATTCCAGAACGAACGGTCCATGGCGGCCACTTTGGGCCGAATCCAAGGGGCATGCCCGAACCAGATCGAGAGCGCTTGACTGGCCCGGTCAGGAGGAGTTTGGAGCACCGCGAATTGGTAGAGGGCGGAGACCAGACCGGAACGATCCGCGCCACCATCACAATGGATGAGGACAGGCTTGGGAACGTCCTGGAGCAGTTTCACCAGTTCGTCCATGCGCTCCCGCGACAGCTCATCACCGGACCCCATGCGCCAGTCGAAATGAGCCAGGCCGAGGCGGGACGCGGTTTGGATTTGATCTTGATACCATCGCTCGCCGGGGTTTCCGCCTCGCAGGTTGACGATGCTCCGGAACCCCCACCGCGATGAGGCGCGCTCGAGCTGGCCGGGATCGAGCTGGCCTGACCGATACGCCAAGCCTTCCCGGATCACGTGGAGATTTCCGGTTTGGACGGCGTAAGCGGCATAGCCTCCCACAGCGGCAAGAAAGGCCAGGAGTAACGCCAAGGCCGCCTGTTTGCGGAAAAACCGGCGGATCAAGGCCACGCCCAGGAACCGAGATGGGCCGGAAGTCACGGGAGAGTCCGGCCGGGAAAGTCCCCGCCAGCCCGGGATCGGATCACGACGCGAGGACGCGGTGCCCGGAAGGGGGGAGTGGCCGCAAGGCAAAACCTCGGGATGACATTCTGGATCCACGTTCTTCATCACGCGCAGGAAGGATAGCTGCGTCACGAGCTGAATGCCACGCGGAAGTTTGTGAAAAACGCTTGAAAACGAGGAAACACCCATGGGTTCACCGCCAAAGTGCCGCGGGAACAAACCGTGGCCGCCGTGATGAAAGATTGGGATCGCAATCCTTTCGATTCGAAATCCCGCGGGAGGTTTGCACTCTGTCCGCTTCGGCGTTAGGTTGGGGTCATGGCGGAGCCCAAGAAAAAGCAAGGCGCCCCCTCCGGTTCGGCGTCGCCGACCCTCGAGGAATTGGAGAAGCTCTCCACGTTGCAACTCCTGGATTGGCTGGCAATGCGGGGCGGAGGCCGCGCCTGGTCCCCTTCCGAGTATGCCTTCGTCCGGGACCGCATCGCGGGTTTGGAGGAAATGAACGATCAAGCCAGGCAGGCGATCGAGAAACTGGACGCGGCGGTCGATCAGCTCAGAGCCCCCGCTCTCCGCGCGGGCACATTCCTCGAGAGTTTGGGACCGAAAGAAGCCCTGGTCTGCGTCGGAGGATCTGATTACCTCTGCCAAGTGGATCCAGACATCGCCGCCCAGGGACTGCAAATCGGGGAGCGCGTGCTCTGCAATCAAGCTTTTGCGGTGGTGCGAGCCCTGGGATTTGACCGTTCGGGCCCGATCGTTCGCGTGGAGGACGTGCTCTCGGACGGACGCCTCCGCATTGGCCAGGACGCGACCGGCCCGCAGACCGTGGTGGTGAGATCCGCGCTGTTATCCAAGGACAAGATCAAGCCGGGCGTGGAGATCCGGCTGGATCCGTTTCAACGGGTGGCGTTGGAGGTGGTGGGCGTCTCGAAGCGGATTCATCGCGTGCTGGAGTCTGTTCCGGAAATTCCCTGGAGCGCGATCGGCGGGCAGGAGGAAGCGGTTTCGGCCATTCGGGACGCGATGGAAATGCCGTTCCTGCACCGCGATTTGTTCAAGGCGTTCGACCACGCGGTTCCGAAGGGCTTTCTCCTCTATGGACCTCCCGGCTGCGGCAAGACGCTTTTGGGGAAGGCGGCGGCCTACAATCTGCGCCGCCAGCATCAAGCGAGAACGGGGCAGGATCGACCCGAATTTTTTCTGCATATCAAGGGCCCGGAGATCCTGAACATGTGGGTGGGGGAGTCCGAACGGCAAGTGAGGGATCTCTTCGCTCAGTGCCGGGAGAAAGCGCGGGAGGGTGCGCTCGCGTTCTTGTTCATCGACGAAGCCGAGTCGCTGCTGGGCACGCGGCACGGCGGCCGTTTTCATCACATGTCCAGCACCATGGTCCCGATGTTCTGCGCGGAAATGGACGGCCTGGAACCGTTGCAGAATGTGGTCGTGATGCTGGCTTCGAACCGGGCGGATCTCATCGACCCGGCCATTCTGCGACCGGGCCGGGTCGACCGGAAGATTCGCGTGCGGCGGCCGGACGAGGCCGGCGCTCGGGCTATTTATGCGCTCTACCTCAAGGAGGGCTTGCCGCTGGCCGAGCCGAGGGAGGTCCTGGCCGCGGCGGCGGCGGAGTGCCAGTTCGCGCGGACGGAAAGCCGTGAATTCCTTGAGGTGACTTATCGCAGCGGACGGCGTGACGTGTTGTATCAGGGAGACCTGGCCAGCGGCGCCATCATTGCGGCCATCGTCGAGCGAGCCAAAGGCGCGGCCATCAAGCGCTCCGTGGAACTCGGTGTCGTGTCTCCTTTGACCCGGGAAGATCTGCTGCAAAGCCTCGACCGCGAGTATGGTGAGAACGATTTGTTCCCCGCGAACGATCTGACGGAGGACTGGCTGAAATTGACTGATTTCGACCCTCACAACGTGGTGAGGCTGGGTCCGGTGCGCCCACGCGGAGCAACCGAGCTTACGGTCAGCGTGGTGTGAGGGAGTCTTCATGGAGTCGCCCATCCCGATCCTGATCGGAGTGGAAACGGAGTACGGGATCCATGTCGAGCGCTCCGAAGGAGAGGGCGAGCCCGATGTGGTGGCGGATTCGATCGCGCTGGTGCGCTGCGCGTCCGAACCCGGGGTCTGGATGGTGTGGGATTATTCGGCGGAGGATCCGCACCGGGATGCGCGAGGGTTTCACGTCGATCAACTGCGGCAGGACACCGACGAAGCCGCTTATGTCGATCAAGACGCGCGACGCGAGCTTTCCTACGTGGAGGTGAAAAGCGATCTCGCGCTGAGCAACGGCGGGCGTTTCTACAACGATCACGCGCATCCCGAATTCTGCACCCCGGAATGCGCAACTCCTGGAGAATTGGCCCAACAGGACCGGGCCGGCGAATGGCTGGTCCGAAATTGTGCGCGCACTCTCGGCGGCAAGCTCGGAAGGCCGGTGCGGATTTACAAGAACAACACGGACTTTCAGGGACACAGTTACGGCTGCCACGAGAACTATTTGCTGCCCCGCGCCCTGCCCTGGGAAAAACTGGCGCGAGCGATGCAGGCTTTCCTGGTCACGCGGCAGATTTACGCCGGGGCCGGAAAATTCGGCTGGGAGGCGGAGGATCGCTTTCTCGAGTCCCATTTTCAGATCAGCCAAAGAGCGGATTTTTTCTCCGAGCTCCAGAGTGTGGACACCATGCAGCGGCGGCCCTTGATCAACACCCGGGACGAGCCGCACGCGAACCCGAGTCTTTACCGCCGGTTCCATGTCATCCTGGGCGATGCCAACATGTCTCCCTTCGCGACGCGGCTGAAGGTCGGCGCCACCGCCCTGGTTCTGGAAGCGGCGGCGCGCGCGCCGGATCTTGATTGGCCGGTCCTCGAACACCCGCTGGAAGCAGTGCGGTCCATTTCCCGGGATCCGGATTTCGCCTGGAAGGTGCGTTGCGAGCGGAACCGCTTCGCTTCAGCCCTGGAGGTGCAGTCCTGGTATCTGGAGATGGCGGGCCGCTGGTGCAACACCGCGGAATCGTGGAAGACGGCGCTGATGTCGGATTGGGCCCAGGTGATGAAGGACCTGGCCGAGGATCCTTTTCGTTGCCGCCACCGGCTGGATTGGCCGGCGAAATTGCATTGGATCCGACGGTTTCAGAGGGACGAAGGCTTGTCTGATTCCGACCCCTGGCTGCGCAGTCTCGATTTGCAATATCACCTGCTGGATCCGGCGGAAGGGTTGTTTGCCGCGCTGGAGAGCTCGGGCGAGATGGAAGCCGGGGAGCCGGACGAAGCTTCTGCCCGAGCGCTCCGATCTCCGCCCGCCATCACCCGCGCCGCCGTGCGTGGAAAGTTGATCGAGAAATTCCCCGCGCGGGTTCTGGCCGCGCAGTGGGACCACGTGCTGCTGGAAGGCAAGGCAGGCGTGGTCCGGGTGGATCTGACGGATTTGTTCGCCCCGGACGACATTTCGCGCTATCTTCAGCGCATTGAAGCGGCCCGCGCAGTGGACGACTTGCGGGGGTTGGACGATTGACGCAAACCGGAGCGGATGGAGAATACGTTATGCCCGATTCAGCTCAAAAGCAGCGGCCCGCCGGACCCGGCGGGGGAGGGGAGGGGGGCGGTTCCGAGCCCTCCGCGCCCAAGGTGGACAAGCCCAATGTGGACGACCTGCTCAAGAAAATGAAGAAGGTTGATCCCGATCAGGCGCGCCGTTATCGGCAAAGGACCGGCGAATGAGCGCCGACACCGTGGCGGGCGACTTTTTGTCGCTGCTCGCGGCCCGGCGCATCGAACCTCTGCGAGCCGAGTCGGGGACGCACGCGCCGCCCTACACGGAGGGCACCACCGTCTTTGCTTTTCATTGCGCCGAAGGCGTCCTGGTGGCGGGTGATCGCCGGGCCACGGCGGGCAACTGGATCGTGACGGACCGGATCGAGAAGATCATCGAAGTGGACGATGCTTCTTTGCTGGCGATCGCCGGAGCGCCCGCGATCGCGTTCGAGATGGCCAGGGTGTTGCAAACCTCCTTCGAGTATTACCGACGCAGCCAGTTGCAACCGCTCAGCTTGGCCGCCAAGGTCCGTGCCTTGGCGCGTTTGTTGCGTGAGAATCTGCCCATGACCCTTCAAGGGGTGGGCGTGGTCATGCCGCTGTTCGCGGCCTGCGATCCGAAAGATCCGCAAGGGCCGCCGCGCATTTTCTTCTACGATCCGCTGGGGGCTCAATTCCAGGCCGTGGACTTCGCGGCCTCTGGTTCAGGTTCGGGCACCATCCGCAGCATCCTGGATTACCAGTCCCGATTTGGAGTGCCCAAACCTTCCGCGCTGGGTCGTGTCGAGGCGACGGTGCTGGCTTTACGGCTCCTGGCGGTCGCGGCGGCGCATGACTCCGCGACGGGAGGCGTGCAGCCGGGCATCAGCCACTTCGCGACCTTGCGCCTGCTGGCCCGCGGGCGGATCGAAACCATTACCGAGGCGGAACAGCGCGCCGCCTGGGAGCGCGCCGGGATAGACAAAGATCCTCAATTTCCATGATCGAAGAACCCTACCGATGGCTCGAGGCCATCGCCCATCGCCGCGAGTACGTGCGGGACCAAATCCGCACCGCCACTCCGGTGCTGGCGATGAGCCTTCCCGAAGGCGTGCTGATGGTGGCGGCGGGCACAGGACAATCGAAAGTCTTCGAAATCTTCGACCGCCATATCGGTGGCGCCTTCGGCCATCCCGCCGACGTGGAGCGATTGCGGCAGGCGGCGATCGACGCCGCGCATGTGGAGGGATTCACGCGCGCCGCGGAAGATGTCACCTTGCGGCGTTTGGTGGGCTTCGGGTTGGGACCGCTCGTGAAGTCACAGTTCGAACACGTCTATGGAGCCCCTATCCTGGCGGAATGGCTTTTCGCCGAAGCGGGAACATCTCCGGCCGAAGACGTGCTCATGCGGCTTCATTTCCATGGCGCCTTTCGCATGTGCGACGGAGGTGTGGGCGTGGCTGCTCCTGACCCGGACAAGGAACGTCTGGCCGAACAATGGATCCGTGAAGAGGCGCCGGGGCGGCGTGGACTCGAAGCGGCGTCCCGCCTTCTGCTCCAAGCCTGGTGGCTGCTCGAGGCTGGAAAACCCCTGGGGACGGGCCGTCCCGATGAAGGGGCGCGGGAAGAGGGCTGGCGTCAGGCGACCCGTGACAAAGTCTTGGAGTTAGCGCTCCTGGAGCGAGCTTCGACGAGGCGGTCCAAGGTTCGTTGGCTGACGCCCGGCGAAGCGGGTTTGGCATGAACCGGATCGTCGGATTGGAGACGGAGTATGGCTGCCTGACGACAGATCCCGCCGGGTCGCCGCCGGTGGTGGCGAGAACCCGCAATTGGATCTTCGAGAATCACCGCCTCGGATTGGCGGACGTGCATCAGCGCGATTGGGATGAACCGGCCGGCAACGGCGGATTCCTTTTCAACGGAGGGCGAGCCTACGTCGATATGGGGCATATGGAGTATTGCACCCCCGAATGCCAATCGCTGCGCGATTTGATTGCATTCGACCGGGCCGGAGACCGCATGCTTCATCACGCGATTCAGGGGCTGGGCTTGTCGAGCCTGGCGGGTTTCATTCGCAACAACGTGGATCACTACTCCGGGGCGACGTTCGGCTGTCATGAGAATTATCTGGTCCGGCGCGGGGCGCCTCTGAATGACCGCACCATCTATGCTTTGCTGGGCTTCTTGACGCTGCGGGTGCTCTATACCGGGGCGGGGCGGGTGGGCGGGATGTCGCATGGCGATGTCTCGCTGAGGACGGAAGCTCCGGGTGCGTCAGAAATCCCCACCCCGGTGTTCCAAATCAGCCAGCGGGCGGATTACATTAACAACGACCTGTTCGAATGGGTGCAGTTCAACCGGGCGATCATCAACACCCGCGATGAACCCCTGGCAGATCCCAGCCGATTCCGCAGACTGCACCTGATCCATGGGGACAGCAATGTGCTGCCCTTCGCCCTCTTCCTCAAAGCGGGGACGACTTCTTTGGTGCTGGATCTGCTCGAAATCGATCAGATCCCCACCCTCAGCCTTGCCGACGCCGTGGCGTCGTTCCGGGAAATCTCCGTCAGGCCACACGGGCCCTGGAATGTGCGAACGGAAGAAACCGGTGAAACACCGGCGCTCGATCTGCTCCGAAAGTATTGGGAGGCAGCGCATCGATTCTTCGCGCGCCGGGATCGCGAGACGGACGACGTGCTCGAAGCCTGGGGGCAGACTCTGGACGCTCTCCAGCGCAATCCCGAAGAACTCGTGGGACGCGTTGATTGGATCACCAAACAGTGGTTGTTGCGTCAGTTTGTGGAACACGAAGGCGTGCCATGGAACGATCCGGTCCTGCGCTCCCTGGATCTCGAGTACCATCATCTGGATCCGAAACGGGGACTGGGATTGGCGTCGGAAACACCCGATCCGCGCTGGACGCCGCAGGAGACTGAAATTGAACAGGCGCTGAACCATCCACCCGCGAATACGCGTGCCTCCATTCGGTCCCGCGTCATGGACTCGCTCCGGAGGGCCGATCGATCGTACTGCGTCGATTGGGAGGTGATCGATGCGGACGGCCTCCCATCGCTGCACATGATCAATCCGTTCGACTCGGACTCTTCGGCGGCGCAACGCTGGCTGCAGAGTTGGACGGTTTCGCCGGCTCCGGCGCGGCCGGCGCGGCCGGGGCCGGAACCCCTTGTGTAAGCTGCGCCAGTTGGAGCAATAGAATTTCGAGTTCGCCGAGGTACTCGGCCTCGGTCGGGAAGCTCGCCTTGCGCTCCCGCAAGGATTCCACCGCTTCCTCGAGCTCCTGCACCCGGCGCTTGGTTTCGGCAGGCAGGGCGTCGATTTCCGAAGAAGGAAAAAAGAACAATCGATGAGCGAGCGCGCCGTCGAGGACCGCGTCCTTTTCCTTCGTTTGGGGACGGACTCCCTTGAACTTCGAGCCGGGTGTGCCCACACCGTCGCCGTTATCATCGAACAAGGCGTGTTCCGTGGCCAAACGCCCGGCGGCACGATATTCCTCCTCAACCGCGGCGGTCGCGGCCAGGAATGCTTCCAACGCTGAGATGCGGCGATCCTTGTCGCGATCGCTCCGCACATCCGCCAGCAGGAGTGGAAAATGGGTTCCAAACCGGGTGGCGTTGCGTTCCTGAGCGCTGCGAGTCGCGGTGATCACCACGCGGTTCGTGCCCGAGAGGGCGCGCACAAAGGGCGCGCTCGCGGGCGCGGAATTCACGATGCACAGGGGACGCGTGAAGGGCTTGAGCCAGAGCGCAAGCTCGTCCGAACTGAAGTCCGGTCCGTCCAAATTGAACCTCGCGGTGCGTCCGTCATGGGTTCCATGCCCCAGCAACACCAGCCACAAAGGCGAATTTTCCGCGTCGTTTCGCGGCAGGTTCTCCAGGATTCCCTGCAACGCAGATTTAGGCGAAGCAGAACCGGGAGAGGGCTCGAGGCCCACAGAAGCAACGCGAAATCCCGCCGCGCGGCCGTGCTCCAAAAGGCGCCGTCCGGATTCGGCGAAGGCCTCGCCAAACTCCGCGTCGCCGGCCGCACCCACCACCACGATCAGATCACCGTTCGGGGTCTTGGGCGGGACCGCGCTGAACGCCCCGAGTTCGGTCAAGGCGGCCCACATCAGAACGAGCCTGAGAGCAAGACGCATCATGCCATGCCACTCCTTCGTCGCAGGCCCCATTCAATGACCCACAAAGCCAAGGCCAAACCAAAAACCCAGCCGCGGTGCCAGAGCGGTTCGATCCAAGGCTCGCTGATCGGAGCCTTGCGGTTCGGCATCGATTGAGCCCAGGACTCCAAATCGCCAGCCTCCACCATCGCCCCGCCGGTGGCCTGAGCGAGCGCCTCGAGCAAGGGCTTGTTCGGCTGCAAGGACCGGAATTCGTCCGCCGCCGGGTCCGACGTCCAGCCCCCTTCGGCTTGTCCGATCTCAGCGCCGGCGTCATTGGTGGCCACCACCTGGACTCGGTAACCGCCCGGCCAGCGCGGAAGAAAGGTGGATTCGTAGACGCCAGGCTCACGCGCCGACGGGTCCAGAGATAATCGGAAAGACTCAACACGATTGGTTCCCGAACCCTCTTGAGGAAGCGGCTGCACGGTGGCGAGGACCGAGGCGTTGTCCAATGGCTGGAATGCCTTGTCCTTGATCTGAGCCCGCACTTTCACCGCCGGTTCGCTGTCCTCGAGCTGCGGTTGCAATTCGACGGAGACCTGGGTGGCGGAGTCGGTCACGAGCCAGCGCGCGAGCTGTCGCCAGGTTTTGGCCATCTCTTTCTGAGCGTCAGGGTGACGCATGCCCCAGCGCCAGTAGTCGCCCACCGTCATGGCAGCGGTCCGTCCGTGGCCGTAACGTTGCACGACCAAGGCGGGGAGGGGAGTGCCACTCGCGGCCTTCAAGACGGCCATCACGCTGGCGCCGGGCTTCACCCCCTCCAGGCGATTCACCACTTGGAACGGAGGCATGGCGGCGACGCGCTCCTGCTCGGCGTTCTCCGTCGCGTGCGTGCGCATCCACGGCTGCAACACGCCCTCACGGGTCAATTCCCACCGGTAGCCCGGCTCCAACGGCGTGCGTGACACCCGATCGAGATAAAGCGGCAGCATTTCCGAGACGGGAGTTCGTTGATACTTCCCGTCCTGGAGCGAGTCCGCCCCGCCGAGCATCAGAAATCCCCCGCCGCGTTCGGAGACGAACTTTTGCAGCAGCGTCAATTGTTCGCGGGTGAAGAAACCCGACTCCAAATCGTCCACGATGACCGCTTCATACTCGTAAAGCTCCTCGGCGGTTTTCGGGAACCCGCCTTTCAACTCCTGTTTGTCGCGGGTATTGAGCCGGATGAGGACGGGTTGATCATAACGTTCGGTCTCCTCCTGGTCTTGGTTCCCGAAGCCACGATAAAGTGGATTGCTCGTTTCGCCAGGCCGTCCCAGAAAATCGAATTTCGGTTCCCGGCGAGCGATGCGGATGATCGCCACCAAATCGAGCTCGTGATCGTCATCCAGAGCTCGGTTCAGAAATTTGTATTCCCAATTGGGGCGGCCCGAGACGTAGAGAATGCGGTGCATGCCCCGTCCGCGGTCGATGGCGACGGTGCGGCGATTGTTCAACAGCGTGGCCTCGCTCCCGGCCCCACCGCTCTCCGCCGACGCCTCCAGCTTGAAGAAACTCACGCCGGACTTCACCGGTCGAAAACGAAAGGTGACCGGAACGACAGGTTGTCCGCTGGGAACCGTGATCGTTTGAGTCTGGTCGGGGGTTGGCAGCCTCGCCAGCTCGTTGGTGGAGGGAGACCGGCCGGGCCGGGCGGGCGGCGCGGCGCGGGCCACGGTTGCAGGTTCCGCGATTTCCACCAGTGTGACCTTGATTTTCTCGCCCGCGAATCCCTGCACTCGGATTTCGGCCTCCACGGACGAGGGCGCGTCCTCGAACACGCTCTGCGTGGTCTTGACGCGGTCTATCGACATGTCCCGCAGCGCCGAGCCCGATCCGACTGCCAGCGGAAAAATCGGCGGAAGCGACTTGAGCTCCTCGGGGGTGAGCGCCGCGTCGGTGGCGTTGCCGTCGCTGAGGAGCAACACGCCCGCCAGCGGTTGGGATTTGAAGCGCGCGGCCAGGCCCTTCAACGCCTGGTGCAAGGCGGAAGACGGACCTTGAAAATCGAGCTCGCCGAAATCGCGCGAGGCCTGCAGGCGTTCGTCGAAGTAATAACGCCGGACTTCAAACGAAGAGGAAAGGGTATCCCGCCAAGCCCGCTTCTCTCCGCGCAAAAACTCCATCACATGCTGCCCGCGGCTGCGCGCGTCCCCTCGATCGTGAATCTGCAGTCCCTGGCTGTTGTCCGCCAGCACCACGAAATAATTCTGGCCGGTTTTGGCTCGCTGCCGCACCGCCTGGGGCTCGAGCACGCAGATCGCGAGCAGCGCGTAGGCCGCCATGCGGAGAAAGAAACAAACGAGCCGTTTGCCAGGAGCCGCCAGAGATTTCCAGTGCGCCCAGAGCGAGAGCAAAAACACCACCAAGCCCAGTCCCAGAACTGGCTGGAGCCATTCCCGCCCCGCGAACGTAACCTCCGGGATCATGCCGTTTACTGGCCCTGGCCCAGACGTTCGTAATAGCGTCGAACCAGCTCGGAATAACGAGCCGGCACCGGATCGCGGTCCAGCGGCACCAGCGCGTCCTTCGACTCGCGGCGCGCCAGTTCCTCCATGATGCGCGAGCGCACCTCGATCAACGGGGTCAGCAATTCGTTTCGAAACAGATCAGCCTGGGGCGGACGGCTGTGGCGACGCGAATCGATGCGCATCTCGCGAGCCCGCTCGCGCACGCCGGAGATGCGCTCCCGCAACCCCGGCAGTTCGACGGCATCCTCGACGTCGCGCAGACGGTCCGACCATTCCGCATATTGTTCGCCTAAAACAGGCCCCTCTTCAGCGCCTCCGAAGCGGCCGTCCCACACGCCGCCTCCACCTCCGCCCGCCCGGCGGCCGCCGTCGTTCGCGCCACCACGTTGAGCGGGAGACCCGGGAGTGCCGGATCGATTGGCCAGGCCGCGACGGCCTCCCTGACCCGGATTGGGACCACGCCCTTCTCCAGCCTGGGCCTGAGATTGAGCTTGAGCTTGAGCCTGGCTTCGACCTTCCCCCTGGCCTCGTTCCCCTTGCCCTTGCCCTTGCCCTTGCGCGGACCCCGGTGAATCGGATGAAGTTTGCGGCCGATTGGAGTCGCTTCCGGAGGGATTCTCGGCGGAAGGGGCCGGGCTGTCTCCTCCCGCGTTCGATCCCGGCTGGGCCGCGTTTTGTTCGCCCTCGCCTCGATTGCTCTGGGAAGCCAGTTGCCGGGGTCCACGGGTGGGAGCGTTGGTTCCCCCTCTGCCGGCGCCGCCCGCAAGATTCGTCGAAGCGGCGTTGGTGGATACGCCACCCGCGGCGGCCAGGCGATTGGTGGACTCCCCGGCCAGAGCGTCCGCTTCTTTGGCCAGCGATTCCGTGAGAGCGTCCAACTCACGCCGGGCGCGCCGAAGCGCTTCGGTATCGTCACCCAACAGCCGGCTGGCCGCCGAATCCACGCCCCGCTGCAAGGTCATGATATTGGTCAGGATTCTTTGCTCGAGAGCCGCGGTTTCGCGCAGGCTGCCACCGCGCAACATTTGTTGAGCCACCTCGATCGGTTTGCGGTTTTGTTGGCGGGCTTCCTCGAGGAGATCGTAGCCGTCCCGGGTCAAGGCTCCTTCGCGCATCAACTGGTCGCGCGTCTCCGGAAAGCTTCGCGCGTTCTGTTGCGCCGCCTGCCGGAGGGCATCGTAAAGCTGCCGCGAGAAGGCGGGCTCGCTAGCTTCCGCGGATTCGTTGATGCGCGAGGCGTCGTTCCAAACTCGGTTCATGCGCTCGGCCTGCTCGTTCATCGCCCGGGCCAGTTCTTCCCGTTCCGAAGGCGCCCCGAGGGAGCGGGGCCGGTTCTCCCCGGCGGAGCGCAGCCGCTGATTGATTTCAACTTCCTTCTGCGCCAGTTCTCGCGTGTCCTGTCGCAACTGCCTGACTTGTTCGTCGAGTTGATTGGACGCGGTCTTGCGCGCTTCCTCCCGCATTTCTTGAAACTGGCGCGCCGCGCGATTCCCGGCCGCCAACGCATCGTTGACATCACGAGAATCGAGCGCGTCCGCCGCCTGGCGCACTTGATCACGCGCTTCGCGGGCTTGCTGCCGCAGATCCGCGCTCTCCTCGCCGGGGGGTCGGCGTTCCAGCCGCTGGGCCAGATCATCCACGTCCTCGAGCATCTGCCGCTCTTCCTCGCGCAGCCGCTTGAGCCGGCGGTCCATTTCCTCGCGTTCCTCCTCGGTGCGGGCGCGGTTGCGTTCCGACGCGAGCTCGTTGATGCGCTCGTTCAAGTCCTGCTGCCGTTGGGCAAGTTCCTTGAGGCGGTTCAAAATCTGTTGGTCCTCATTGCGTCCGGCCGCCTGCCGCTCCGAGGCTTGCCGCTGGGTTTCGTAACGCTGGTCGGCCGACTTGAGATCGAGCTGATCGAGCTCGCCGCCGTCCTGGCGTTCGCCGCCACCTCCGCCGCCTTCATTGCGCTGGCGGGATTGGGTCACCTCGAATTCACGGGGAGCCAGACGCAACAACGCCTGATAGGCGGCTTGTTCGGCCTGGATCGCCACGGCCAAAGAACCGGGCGATTGGGCGGATTTTTGCAAAGCCTCCACCGCTTGTTCCATCGACTCTTTCGCGGTTTTCCTGGCCGCCTCGCTTCGGCCTCCCCCGCCGCCGCCGTCGCCTTCCCCCATGGAAGACAGTTGCTCCAGCGCTTTCCTCTGAGATTCTTCGACCACTCCGACGTCCTTTTCATAGTTCTTCGGGAGCCGTCCACCGCGGGTTTGGGATTGCAGCTTCCAGGTGGCGTTGAGGATCTGTTTCTGCAATTCAGCGAGACGCACGGCCTGTCCACCCTGCCCGCCTTGATTTCCGCCCGGGTTCTCCTGTTGATCCAGGTCGCCCTGTCGGAACACTTGCAGGAAGGGGCGGACTTCGCTGAAGTAAAGATCGCTGGTGACCCGGCGCGGTTTGCCATCGGGTCCCGTGTCCTCGGCCCAGACATGCCAGGCGATCAACGCTCCGGGGGACAGTTGTTCTCGCTCCAGGGCCAGCAGATGGTGGAGCGATTGTTTCCCGGTCAAGCCTCTGGCCGCCCAGTCGGCGTTGGTGGAAGCGCGCGCGTCGAGCAAGGTCAAGTCGTTGGTCGATTTCCCGGGAATGGTGTAATTCAAACCGGCGGCCAGCACTCCGAAATCATCCTTCACCTCCGCCAGAAACTCGATTTCCTGGAGCGGCGAAACCTTCGAATCGCCGCGCGGGGCAATCAGTTTCAACTCCGGAGGCCGGTTCGAAATCGTCTCGAAATGGAACAGCGCCGGGAGCAGGTTGGTGCGATTGCTTTCATCGACCAGCTCGAGTCCGTAGAGGGCGTTGGTCTGAAAAACGTACTCGGGCAACAGCGCGGCGGCGTTGGTGGTGGAGATCGACAGTTCCACCGGAGCGCGCTGAGTCGCCACCAGCCGGGCCGAGCGGATGATCTTGTTCAACTTCAAATCCAACCTCATCCGCGTGCCTTCCACCGCGGCCACCCGCTTGGTGTCCTCCATCTTGCGCTCGCCCAAGCCCGTGTAAGCCGGATGCGCCAACGTGGCATCCGCTCGTTCCAGTTTCGGCTGCTCGAACACCGTGAGGCGGTAATTGCGCGTTTTCGAGCTCCCATACTCAACGCGATAGACCGCATCCCGCGTTAAGGAGGGCAAAGTCCCCCCAAACACCGGATCACTAAGGTTCCTGGCCAGCTCAAGGGTCTTCTCCAAACCGTCCGCACCGGTCCAAACCAAGCGAGCCCGCGCGGGAATGGCGCCCGGAAACCGGACCAACACCGCGACGGATTGCCCTTTCTCAACCTCCGCATCGCCGGGCGTCACTTCGATGGTATTCTTGGCGACGGCAAGCGCCCGGTCTTTGGCGGGGCCATGATTGGGCAGGAACCACAACACCGGCATCAAGCACGCCAGCCAAAAAAGGGACGACGCTTTCGAAAGAAAGGCCCGTTCGATGAACGGCTGGTCCCACGGGCGAGTCCGGAAGGCCGCGGCTGCTTCCGAGAAGAGCCGCTCCTGCAAATATCCCCAGCTCCCGTCCGTCTCGGAAGGACGCTGTTCGATCGAAGTCAAGAGCAGCGCCCTGAGTTTGGGATCCCGCTCCTCGATCTCGCGCACGATCTGAACCGCCTCGTCCGGCCTCCGTCCCGCGCGCCGCCACCACACCACACTGCCCGCGATGAACAGCAGCAGGAAAATCCAGCGGAAATAGGGAATCGAAGCAAAAGCTCCCCCGGACCGGCTGGCCCACACCACCAGCAGGGCGGCCACGAGGGCGGCCAGCCATCCCCACGTGAACCCGCGCCAAGCATGCAGCGCGCGCCGGGCTCGAATCACGCGGTTCAGCGCGATTTGTAAGATGGGATGTAAATCCGTCATGCTGCCACCGCCGTTCTCGTTCCAAACCAACCCGCCAAAAGCGTCTCCACAACCAGCACCATGATGGCCGCAGCCAGAAACCAACGCCAGCCCTTTTGGCGCCCCTCAAACTCGGCCACCGCTTCCTGCATGGCTCTCTTCTCTGAAGACCCGGCTTCCGCTGTTTTGGTTTCGAGCGGAACCGCCTTGACCGGAACGCCCAGGCGTTCCAGCTCATCCGAGGGCATGGGCTCGATGCGGCTTTCCGCCGGCGCGAGATTCACGGCAAATCGCCGGGGTTTGCCGGCACCTGACAATTGGTAGATCCCGGGGGCATCCACCCGCTGGCGCGACACCTCGGAAGCCAACACCGTCTCCACACCTCCCGGAGCCGACCAGCGCCGCGTCTCTCCTTCCTTTCCGGGTCCGATGGAAACTTCCGCCCCCACCCGATACTGAGTCGGCTGATCCACGATCACACCCGACCATTCCAACACCCGATACAACAACGGCACGAATTTGGACGACAGCGCCAACTGGCTGTCTTCCACGTGCCAGCCTGACGTCAGCAACAGCATTCGTCCCTTGTTTACGGGAATCTCCACCATGGCCGGATCGCCCTGATCAAACCACGCCATCGCGCGAGCCCCCGGGATCGCGCTCACATCGATCTTGCGATGCTTCCAAAACCGGATGCGGGTAAAATCCCCGTACCTCGCCTCGGCAAAGGGAGCCAGCACCGGGTGGTCCCAATCCAGCCGGCTCAAAATCGAATCGCCTCCGGTGGACTCGGAGATCGGGAGTTGATCCACTCCAGCCAGTTTGGCCAAAGCCGGCGCCGCACCCGTCCCGCGCAAGGCCGCCATCACCGTTTTGCCCGCCGCCAAGAACTCGCCCGCCGCCCGCCAGGCTTCCTCCGAAACCGGTTCCATCAACACCATCGATCTCGCCGCGGCCAACTCCCCCGGCAGCAACGCTTCCCCGCCGCGCTTGTGAATCAACTGAAACTTATGACGACCCGTCTCCACCAAAGCACGCTTGAGAAAATAAAGCATCGAACTGCCACCGGCTGCGGTCTCGTCGCTCAACGCCAGCACGTTGAGGCTTTCTTCCTCGTTCACAACACGGTAAAGCTTGTTGTCGAAGGCCGTCTCGTCTCCGTCGAGCCACAGGGCCTCCACCTCTTCGCCTCCCTCCTTGGCGGGAGCCACCAAAGTTCGCGATTGTCCCGGAGGCACCTGGATCGTCACCGGCTTGCCCACCAGCGTGGTCGAGCCGGGTTTCACCCAGCCCAACCGAAGTTCTTGCGATTTCGATTTGGCGTGATTTTGGACGCGTACGCGCTGGCCCGTGGCCGCCGCACCAGGGCTCGACAATCCCTCCGCGTCTCCGATCCATTGGAGCGACGCGTTGCCCAACGCTCCCCGCGAAACCGGCTCCAGCTTCACTTCCAATCCCTTGGGCCAATTGTGACCCGCGAGACCGTCCAAATGCGACCCGGCTTGAAAATCGCTGATCAACACCACTTCCAATTTGTCGATGCCGGCACCGCCCGTGGTGCGCAATGCTTCAAGCTGCTCCACGGAGGAAACCAGTGCCCTGCCGATCCAGGTGGATTTCCATCCAGGCTTCTCTTTGCGCAACGCGTCCAGCGCCCGGGTTGCGCGTTCAGCCACGGGGCCTTGCCGCCACGATTCCGCGCCGAACACCTGTCGCATCGACTCGTCGAAGACCCACACTTCGGCCAGATCAGGGGCCGTCAGTTCGCGCAGCGCGGCTTCCGCCCGCTCGAGGGCGGCATCCCAAAGTCCCGGACGCTGCAAGCTCGCGCTGACATCGACCAGAACAAGCCGCTTCCGCGTTTCCTCGCCGGAGGAAGCGGTCACGGTCGGTTTCCCGAAATAAGGACGCGCAAACGCCAGGGCCACCAAGGCCAGCATCAACAACCGCAAAGCCAGCAGCAGCAAGTCCTCCAACCGGCTGCGCTTGGTCATGCGCGGAGGCGTGGGTTCCAGGAACATCAACGTCGGGAATGGCGCGGTCTCCTGGGGCCGCCGCCGGATCAAATGCCACAAGACCGGCGCCACCATCGCGGCCAGACCGGCGAGGAACAAAGGCGCAAGCAAGCTCATATGGAAGGACTACATCCGCGCCGCGTTTCCACGCCCCCGCTGGCGGCGCGCCTTGAGAAAGTCGAGCAACGCCCATTCCAAGGGCGTGTCCGTGCGCAAGACCCGGACGGCCGTCCCGTGCCGGGCGCAAATGGCCTCCAACGCCTGCCGATGAGCCGCGCGTTTGGCGCGATAGCGTTCGCGGAAGGTGGGCGCGTCGAGGTCGATTTCGCGGCCCGTTTCCAAATCCTTCAACCGCACCGTGTCGCCAAAATCCAAATCCTCCTCCATCGGGTCCGCGATCTGAAAAACGACGACCTCATGCCCGCCGGCGCGCAAGGTTCCCAGCGGCAACTCGAATCCATCCAGGGGCGACATGAAATCGGAGATGAACACCGCCAGACTGCGCCGCTTCAGGATTTCCAGAAGCCGCTTCAAAGGAGTCGCCAAGTCCGTGCCTACCCCTCCGCACTCCTTCTCCAGCGCCAGCATCAGCCTCCGCAAATGCCCGGGACGATTCCGCGCCGGCACCGCCTCCCGAATGCGCTCGTCGAAGGACAACAAGCCCACCGCGTCGCCCTGCAAATGGAGAAACCGCGCCAGCGTCGCGGCCAGGGTCCGCGCGTAATCCGCTTTCAAAACCCCGCGTGACGCGTAATCCATCGACTTGCTCAGGTCCAGCAGGAGAAAACAGCGCAGGTTGGTCTCATCCTCGAACTTCCGGACAAAATGCCGGTCCGTCCGCCCGTACAATCTCCAGTCGAGAAAGCGCGGATCATCACCCGGGGCGTACTGGCGGTACTCGGAGAACTCGACGGAGAAACCGTGGTAAGGGCTGCGATGAAGGCCGCTCCAAAACCCCTCGACCACGACGCGAGCGCGCCATTCCAGATTCTGGATGGCCATCAAGGCTCGGGGATCAATGAACGAGGACTTCCGCTCCCCTGACGGCGCGGCGCTGGGCTCGTTTTGGCGGATCGCTTGCACGGTGGATGGCTGGATGACCTTACGGCTCTCCCTCCCTCGGAGCAATCACGACCTGCGGACATTCTGAGGCACAGCCCGCCGCAAGAATCTTCCAAGGCTGCGGCAGGAGCGGACCAGACTCCATCTTGAACCTGTCATTCGCAACGAGGCCGGTGCATCCAGAGGTCGTCGGTGACCGGGTTGTCTTGGTAACGCAGACAGCCCTGTCTGCTGATCGGGTCGGGTGCCGGGGATTGCGCCCCGGCACCCTCCCACACCACCGGACGTGCGGTTTTCCGCATCCGGCGGTTGAACGCAGCGGCCCTTCACACGGTGGCCGCAAGGTCGGATGGCATCCAAAACCCGTGACGTCGCAACGCCGCGTTGCTTAACGCCGTCTGCA
>VHDF01000048.1 GCA_016871495.1 Verrucomicrobiota bacterium
CAAGCAACAGGTGCTCGACTTGCACGCCGATCGCATGAGCACTCATCATATGGCCAGCAATCAACTGCGGCTGTGGCTGTCGGCTTTCGCCTATTTGCTCATGGAACGAGTGCGCACCCTGGGCTTGGCTGGAACAGAACTGGCCCAAGCCACGGTCGGCACGATTGGGTTGCACCTCATGAAAGTGGCGGCCCAGGTGACCGTGAGCGTGCGCCGGGTCTACATTCAGATCAGCAGCGCCTTTGCGAGGCAGGAGCTTTTTCGACTCTGCCAGCAGCGGCTGATGGCCGCGGCCTTGTGGAGTGATTAGCCGCCGACACCACAACCCGTAGGCGATTGGGATTCGGAAAATCTCCGAAGGCTGCGCCGTCGTCAAAAACGCCCGCAAAGTCGAGTTTTCACCCGCGATACCGCCGTTCCCCCTTGTCGTCACCCCCCCACCAGCCCTCCAACGCCCATTCCGCCGCGTCTCAGGAAAATCTTGCCCTCCAAATTCCTAAAATCGATCGCGCCATGAAATATGCGGGCTAGGACATTCCGTTGACGCGAGGGCGCGCGCGCAGATAACGTCTCAGGCAACAAACACGCGCCCATGCTCGAAGTCATCGAAAAACTCCTCATCCTGCAGGATCGCGATCGGAAGTTGCACCGCTTGCGCCGGGAACTCGAGGAAGTGGCCATCGAACGGCAGTCCGCGCAAACCCGGAGCTCGTCCGCTCAAACCAAGGTCGATCAGGCCAAGCTCGCCGCCCGGCATCTTGAGTCCGAGCGCAAGAAGCTCGAGCTCGAAGTGGAGGCCAAGAAGAGCCAGATCGAAAAGTACGCCTCCCAGCAGCTGCAAACCAAGAAGAACGAGGAGTACCGGGCGCTGGCGCACGAGATCGAGACCTGCAAACAGGCGATCCTCAAATTGGACGACGCCCAGATTGAGTTCATGGAAAAGGCCGAAGTGGCCCAACACGCGCTCCACGCCGCCAACAAGGAACTCGCCGAGGCCAAGAGCCACGCCGACAAGTTGATGGCCGATCTCGGCGTTCGAGAATCCAATCTCAAGAAGGAGTTGGAAGGCTTGGCCTCAAGCCGGGAAGCATTGGCTGGAGCGGTGGAGGAAGGCACGCGTGGCCGTTACGAGCGCCTGCTCAAGCACAAAGGCGAGAACGCGGTGGTGGGCGTGGACCGGCGCGCTTGCGGCGGGTGCCACATGAAGTTGCCTTTCCAGATCATCGTCAGCTGCCAGGGCCAGCAAGAAGTCATGACCTGCCCCAATTGCGGCCGCATCCTTTATTATACCCGCGAAATGTTGCTTGAGGCGGCCGATTAAGGGACGTTCCAACGGCGAGGGTCTTCGAGCAGCAGCTCTCACTTTGACTGATCAAGGTAGGGCGCGCACTCCGCTGCGCGCCGAAACCGGGTGTTTCCCAAGGCGGCGCGCACGGAGTGACGCGCCCTACCCACCAAAATGAGAACGAATGAGGGTTTGAGTCTGCCCCTTGCAATGTGGCGGTGCCTCGGCTAATCATGATCGTCCAGCGGCGCTCCGGGGAACTCCGGGGCCGTACGCTCGTGTTTGATCATGAAAAGCCAGACCGAAACCATTGATTTGAACCGCCGGGATTTTCTCCGCGATGGCTCCTTCGCCTCATTGATGGTGATGCTGGGCACCGTGGAGTTGCGAGCGCAGAACGTGCCGGACCCTAAAGTCGAGAAGACGTATGCGGGGGATCCCGTCAACGTCGCTCTCATCGGGTGCGGCCAGCACGGGCGGGAAATCCTGCGGCACCTGGCCTTGCTGGGAAACGCCTCGGTGGTCGCCACTTGCGACACCTACCCCGCGATGCTCCGCAGGACCAAGGATCTCGCGCCGAAGGCGGAGCCCACGGAGGACTACAAGCAGGTGCTTGGACGCAAAGACGTGGAAGCGGTCGTCATCGCCACACCGTCGCACCAACACAAACAGATCGTGCTGGACGCCCTGGCGGCGGGCAAACACGTCTATTGCGAGGCGCCGCTGGCCAACACGATTGAGGACGCGCGGGCCATTGCCAAAGCAGCCCAGGATCACCCTAGGTTCGTGTTTCAAAGCGGACTACAAATGCGGTCGGATCCGCAGCGGCGGTTCTTGCTGGATTTCGTGCGGGCCGGCGCCGCCGGGCGCAATGTCTATGCACGGGCTCAGTGGCAAAAGAAAACCAGCTGGCGGCAGGCCTCGCCGAATCCCGAGCGCGAGCTCGCGGTGAACTGGCGGCTCCGTTCCGAAACCTCGCTGGGGTTGGTGGGAGAAATCGGGATGCATCAGATCGATGTGCTGGGTTGGTTCATGAATGCCCGTCCCGTGGCGGTGACCGGCCATGGCCACATCGTGCAGTGGAACGACGGCCGGGACGTGCCGGATACCGTGCATGCGTCTTTTGAGTTTCCGGGCCATGTGATGCTCAATTACAGCGCCTCACTGGCGAACTCGTTTGACGCTGATTACGAGATGATTTACGGCACTGACGCGGCCGTCATGCTCCGGCAGAACAAGGCCTGGATGTTCAAGGAAGTGGACGCGCCCTTGCTCGGGTGGGAGGTGTACGCGCGCAAAGACACTTTTTACAAGGAAACGGGCATCGCCCTGGTGGCCAACGCCACCAAGCTCGTGGCTCAAGGCGACAAGCCCGTCGAGGAAGCGCCTTTTGCGGAGAACCCGCTCCATTTCGCGTTGGAATCGTTCTTGATCAACGTGAACGAGTTGAAGACCGGTGTGGAAGACTTCAACGCCACCTTCAACCCCAACGACACGCCCGCTTTGGTCAAATATCTCGCCTCGATCAAGCGGCAGCCCGCCGCGGGCTATCGCGAAGGCTACGAGGCAGCCGTGACCGCCATCGTCGCCAATCAGGCCATCCAGAAAAGGACACGCATTCCCTTCAGCAAGGAATGGTTCGACATCGGCTGAAGAATTCGAGCGCCTGCCGCGTCTCACTGAAAAGAACTATGCAATTCACCTCGCGCACCGCCACCGCCCTCGCTGCCTGCTTGCTGGCCGCCGGCCTGTTCGTTTCCGCCCATGCCCAGGACAGGGTCAAGTACGAGTCCCAGCCGGGCAGCAAGGTGAAGCTGGACGGAACTTCGAACATCCACGACTGGACCGTGGAAAGCCAGATCATCGCGGGCTTCATGGAGTGGGAGTCGAGTTATCCGCTTGATCCCTCGCAAGCCACGCCGCCCGCGCTGAAGGTGGTGCCCAAAGTTGAGGTCTCCATCCCGGTGCGCACGCTCAAGAGCGGCAAAACGCTCATGGACAAGGTCATGTACGAGGCCATCAAGCAAACCGAGCACCCGAAGATCGAATATAAACTCAAGGAAATGACCCTGAGCAAGGAGGCCCGCAAGGCCGGGGATCCGATCAAGTTCGACACGAAGGGCGAACTCACGGTTTCAGGCAAGACCAAGCCGATCTCGATGGTCGTGGCCATTGAGAAAGGTGACGGTGATGCCTTGAAGGCCAGGGGAGCGACACCGGTGAAGATGACCGACTTCGGCATCGCCCCGCCGGCCCCGAAAGTCGCCCTGGGCATGATCAAGACCAGCGAGGAAGTCAAAGTCACTTTCGAGTGGATCACGAAGAAAGCTCCGTAAGCGGGCTGATGCCTCTTTCTTGGCAAACGCCCGGCCCCGCGCGCCGGGCGTTTTGCTTGGGAGAGCACTCGGTCTTGCGCTTCGATCCCGAGCTTACTCCTGATCCGTCCCCACGAGGCATCGTCCCATGCCGGAAACCCAAAAACCGCGAGTCGTCGTCGGATTAAGCGGAGGCGTTGATTCCTCGGCGGCGGCGGCTTTGCTCCTTGAGCAAGGCTACGACGTGGTGGGCGTCACCCTCAAACTCTGGCCGCAGGATTGCATTTCACGGGCGGAAGACAAGTGCTGCGGCCCGCAAGCGGTCATGGACGCCCGTTCCGTCGCGCTCAAGTTGGGCATCCCCTTTTACCTCATCGACGAGGCCGCGGATTTTCAGAAAGAAGTCATTGCGTATTTTGCGGAGGAATACCGGGCGGGCCGGACGCCGAATCCCTGCGTGATGTGCAATGAGAAACTGAAGTTCGGGACCTTGATTCGCCGGGCGGGGCAGTTGGGCGCCGATTACATCGCCACGGGGCATTACGCGCGCGTCGAGCATGCGGGGAACGGCGGGCGGGTGCTTTTGCGGCGCGGACGGGATCCGCGCAAGGATCAAAGTTATTTTCTTTTTTCGCTGCGGCAGGATCAACTGGCGCGTGCGTTGTTTCCCTTGGGAGAACTGAACAAGACCGAAACCCGCGGCGTTGCTCGCGATCACTCGCTTCGCACGTCGGAAAAAGAGGAAAGCATGGAGATTTGCTTCGTGCCGGACAACGACTACGGGAAGTTTCTCGAGCAATCCAAACTGGTGGAGAAGCACAAGGGAGAGATCGTCAACACCCGGGGCGAGGTGCTCGGACGTCATGACGGCATCGAGTTTTACACGATTGGCCAGCGCAAGGGGCTGGGGCTGTCGAGTCCGAAGCCCCTTTACGTTTTGGAGTTGGATCCGGCGCGCAATCGCGTGGTGGTGGGAGACGAATCCCAATTGGACAAAGCGGAGTTCCTGATCGAGCGTTGCAATTGGATTCCGTTTGAAACGCCGCAACCGAGCATCGAAGCCATGGCCAAGATTCGCTACAATCATCCCGGCACGCCGGCCACCATCCTCCCCATGGAGGCGGGCCGGGCAAGAGTCATCTTGCACGAGCCGCAACGAGCCATTACGCCCGGCCAGGCCTGCGTGCTTTATCAGGATGACTTGGTCGTGGGGGGGGGCTGGATCGCCGGGGGCGGGCGGGCTGCTTGAGGCTCGGAGGGGGTTGATCAGAACGATGAGCTCGCCGCTCGGGTCAGCTTTGGGTTCGGACGCCCTTGCAAGAACTTGGCGGCGAGCCAGCACGTTCCGGTTGAGTCTGGCCGCCCTGCTTCTCGGATGGTTGAGCGGCGGAGCCCTCGGCGACGAGAAAGCAGCCGAACCGTTGAACTGCGTGGGGATTGAAAATGCATTTCGCGTCACGCCCAGGATCTATTCGGGAGGCCATCCGGAAGGCGAACCGGCGTTTGCTCAACTGCGCGATTGGGGGATCAAGACGATTATCTCTGTCGATGGAACGAAGCCGGACCCTGAGACGGCGGCCCGTTACGGCCTGCGTTACGTGCATTTGCCCCACGGATACGAAGGCATTCCGTCCAACATCGTGCTCCGTTTGATCAAGGCCGTCTCGACCGTGAACGGCCCGGTCTTCGTTCATTGCCATCACGGACGCCATCGTGTCGCGGCGGCGGTGGGGGTCATTTGCCAGGGAACCGAAGGGTGGACGCCGGAACGTGCCCTGGCCTGGATGAAGCAAGCGGGCACCTCGCCCGATTACCCAGGCCTCTTCCGTGTGAACGCCGAGTTCAAACCGCCTCGCCGCGAGGACTTGGAACGTGTGTCGCCCGATTTTCCGGCGGTGGCGATCGTTCCGCGGACCGTCGAAACCATGGCGGGCATTGATCAAGCTTGGGACCGGCTCAAGGCGTTTCAGAAACAAGGCTGGGTGGAGGAGAACCTGCGCACGGAGGGTTCGCCGGCGGCGATGGCCCTGATCCTCGCCGAATCCTATCGGGAAATGTGGCGCCTGGGAGGAAGTGTGGTCGAAAGGGAAGGATTTCGCGACGCGTTGCGGGCTGCGGAACAAGGCGCGAGGGAGCTCTATGAAACCTTGCGCCTGGACCTCCCTGCCCGAGGTCCGGATTGGAAGCGAACGCTGGGAGAGGTCATGAACAAGGCCGGGCGGCACTGCGCGGAATGTCACCAACGATTTCGGGATCGGTGAGACCCGCGCCATGCGGTGCCGGGGCACGGGGTCAGTCGGTGCTTCCCAAGGTTTTCTGTCGTGTGGTGCAGGCTGCCCAGCCTGCCGTATCGCCGACGGCCCGTCGGCCCGGCGGGTGAAGAACGAGGCCCTTCCAGGTTCTCCACGCGCCTGGTTTCCTTCGTCGCCCCGCAGGCTGGGCAGCCTGCGAAACAGCAGACAAGGCTGTCTGCGTTACCTCGACAACCCGGTCACCGACAAACTCTAGATGCACCGGGGGTCGGTCAGCAGAGCAAAACAGGATCGACGAGCGGGGGGGATTCCGGCATCCTCCCCAGGTCTCCACTACCCATGGTCCATCGAGTTCAACCGATGCATGCGACGATGCGAATCCGCTTCGTCATGGCCGGGGCGATCGCATGGAGCCTGGCTATGGCAGCACCAGCGACGGCGAACGAGCTGCCTCCGGCTCGAACCGAGCCGGTCCATTTCCTCGAGGACGTGCGCCCTCTCCTCTCGGCCCGCTGTTACGAGTGTCACGGTCCGGACAAACAGAAGGGCGGCTTGCGGCTCGACGACAAGCGCGCGGCGATGCGAGGCGGCGACAGTGGACCATCGATCGTGCCGGGCACGAGCGCCCAAAGCCTTTTGCTCCAGCGCGTGGCGGGGCTGAAGGCGGACGAGATCATGCCGCCCAAGGGCAAGCCCTTGTCGAAAGAGGAGGTGAGCCTGCTCAGAGGGTGGATCGAGCAAGGCGCTCCCTGGCCCGACGAAGCGGGGCGTCCTGCCGGGAGTTCCCATTGGGCGTTCCAGCCTCTGCACCCACCAAACCTCCCAGCCGTGGACAGTCCGGTGGAGGGCGCTCCCTTGAATCCCGTTGATCGTTTCGTGCGGGCGAAGTTGAAGGCCGCCGGACTTCGTCCGTCGCGTGCCGCCCGACGAGAAACCTTGATTCGCCGGTTGACGCTGGATTTGCACGGACTGCCACCGAGACCCGATGAAATCGACGCGTTCGTTCGTGATTCCTCGCCGCGGAGTTACGAGGCGCTGGTGGATCGTCTGTTGGCCTCGCCGCGATATGGCGAGCGGTGGGCGAGGCATTGGCTGGACGTGGCGCGGTACACGGAAAGCCAGGGCTTCGAATACGACAAATTGAGGGACAACGCCTGGCACTATCGCGATTATCTCATCGAGAGCTTCAATCGGGACAAGCCTTACGACCAGTTCATGCGCGAGCAGATCGCGGGGGATGTTTTGGACCCCCGCTCGAAAGACGCTCTCATCGCCACCAGCCTGCTGGTCTGCGGCCCGTGGGACGAAGCCGGCAACAGCCAGGCCAACGCCACGCAAAAGGCCATCACCCGGGAGGAAGAAATGGAAGATTTGGTGGGTGTGGTCGGCCAGACCTTCCTCGGGCTGACGGTCAATTGCGCCCGCTGCCATTCCCATAAGTTCGATCCGATCCCGCAGGAGGAATACTATCGCGTGCGCGCGGTGTTCGACGGCATCAAGCATGGGGAACGGGTGATCGCCTCGGAAGAGGAGAAAAAGACCCGCGAGGAGCGCCTGGACCATTTACGACGACTCGGCGGGGAGGCGAGGGAGCGCCGAATGTCCTTCGAAAGTTTGGGCTGGAAACGATGGAGCGCGAGGGTCTCCGTCGAAGCGAGGTCGGCCGAGACCACACCGCCGCTTGTGCCCGTTTGGAAATTTGCGCATGCCGAGTCCGGCGGAGCGTTGCGAGGAGGCGCGGTGGTTGCGAGACAAAGCTTGGTCCTGGACCGTCCCGGGAGTTACTTCCAATCCGACCCATTGGATCGCGAGATTCGGGAAAAGACGCTGGAGGCTTGGGTGGCGCTGGACACCTTGGATCAACGGGGCGGCGGTGTGATTTCGATCGAGAAGGAAGAGGGGCGCGTCTTTGATGCCATCGTCTTTGGGGAGCGGCAGGAGCGCAAATGGATTGCAGGCAGCAGTGGATTTGAGCGAACCCGGGATTTGGAAGCGCCCGAAGAAAGCACCGCGCCAGGGGGGGTGGTCCACATGGCGGCGGTGTACGGCGCCGACGGCACGATCGCTCTGTTCCGGAATGGCGAACCCTATGGCAAACCCTATAAGACGGCCTCGCCACTGCAATCGTATCCCGCGGGAACCTCCCGCATCCTGCTGGGCATGCGGCACAGCGGGGGTGGGAATCCCTACATGACTGGAATCCTTCGCCACGCGGCGCTTTATGATCGCGCCTTAAGTGCGGAGGACGTTCGGCAACTGTTCCGAAGTTCGGCCAATGCGGTGTCGATGGATGAAATCCTGAGCCAGTTGTCCGAGGGGGAACGAGCCGGGCATCGCGCGGCGCTTGAGCGCGAGAAACGGCTGCGCCAGGAGATGGAAAGCGTGCGTCCGTCCCCGGTGAGTTATGTGGGCGCCCGAGTGCAGCCTGCGCCGGCCAGGTTCTTGAAGCGCGGCGATGTCAAATCGCCCGGAGACGTCGTTCGTCCCGGAGCCCTGTCCGTGTTGCTCGGTGCGAACGCTGACTTTGGGCTCGCGGCGGACGCGCCCGAGGGCGAACGCAGGCGGCGGTTTGCGGACTGGCTCGCGGACCCGGCAAATCCACTGCCCGCCCGGGTGATGGTCAATCGGGTATGGCAATGGCATTTCGGCCAAGCCTTGGTTTCGACGCCGAACGATTTCGGCTCCAGTGGAAGCAAGCCCACGCATCCCGAGTTGCTTGATTGGCTGGCGTGTTTTTTCAGGGATCAAGGATGGAGTCTCAAGGCACTGCACAGGGTCATTTTGCTCTCGGCCACCTATCGTCAAGATTCGCATTACGACCCCCATGCGGGCGAAGCCGACGCCGAGAACGGGTTGCTCTGGCGTTTTGCGCCCCGGAGATTGGAAGCCGAAGTCATTCGCGACTCGATGCTGACGGCCTCCGGCGAAATGAACTGGGTCATGGGCGGTCCGAGTTTTCGTCCCTTCGAAGCCCTCAAGTTTCCCGCGAATGCGTATGTTCCGGTGGACAAGACCGGTGCGGATTATAACCGCCGGACGGTCTATCGAATGAACGTGAACTCGGGCAAGGAGCCATTGCTGGACGCGTTGGATTGTCCGGATCCGTCCGTAAAAACCCCGCGAAGGGGATCCACCACCACTCCGTTGCAAGCCCTGGGATTGATGAACAATTCCTTCGTCCTGCGACAGGCCAGGCGTTTGGCCGAACGCTGCGAGGCGAGCGCGGACGGGCGGCCAGCCAGGGCGGTGGACGAGGCCTATCGCCTGGTGCTGGGCCGTCGGCCCACCGAGCATGAGGCTGGGGCCGCCCTCGTCGTGGCGCGGGAACGCGGCCTTGCCAGTGTCACGTGGGCCTTGTTCAATTCGACGGAGTTTGTTTATGCGCGTTGAGGATGCTTCGCCATTGTTGCCGCGCCGGCATTTTCTCTCGGCTTCTGCGGGAGGCCTGGGGGCGGCGGCTTTGAGCTGGCTTTTGCACCATGACGCGTGGGGCTCCGCCGGAGCGGGAGCCGTTCGGAAGCCCCATTTCAAGCCCAAGGCCACGCGCATCGTGCAGATCTTCTGTTGTGGCGGGGTCAGCCATCTGGACACCTTCGACTTCAAACCCGAACTGGAAAAGTGGCACGGCAAGACGCTGGAGGGCAAAGGCGAGAACCTGGGATTCTTCGGTCAGCCGGGCAAGGTGATGAAGAGCCCGTATGCATTCGCGCGGCATGGTCAAAGCGGCGCCTGGGTTTCCAGCCTGCTCCCGAACCTTGGGCAGTGTGTGGACGAACTCGCGTTCGTGCATTCCATGGTCGCCAAGAGCAACAACCACACGCCGGCCACGTTCCAAATGAACAGCGGATTTACCATGAACGGTTTTCCGTCCATGGGCGCATGGCTGAGCTACGGGCTGGGCACCGAAAACGAGAATCTCCCCGCGTTTGTGGTGCTGCCCGATCCACGGGGACTTATCGCGGGCGGGTCCATCAACTGGACCGCGGGGTTTTTGCCGGCCAACCATCAGGGCGTGCCTTTCCGCACCACCTCGAAGGAGCCGGTGGCGGACTTGCACACGCCGAGCTCGATTGAACCCGGCCGGCGCGAGGCCGATTTCCATTTTCTGCACGCGATGAATCGCCATTTTGCGGAGGCGCATCCGGGCGAGGGCGCCTTCGGGGCAAGATTGCGGTCGTATGAACTCGCCGCGCGCATGCAATCGAGCATTCCGGAATCGCTGAACCTCGATGCCGAGCCGGAGTCGGTGAGGCAGCTTTATGGTTTAGCGGAGGAATCGAATCAAGGGTTCGCCCGGAATTGTCTGATGGCCCGGCGTCTGATCGAACGCGGGGTTCGATTCGTGCAAGTGTTCAACGGAGGCGCCTTCGGCAGTCCCCGCATCAATTGGGACGGGCACGAGAACTTGAAGGAGAATCACGACAACCAGGCCCGCACCATGGACAAACCGGTGGCGGCGCTGATCAAGGATCTCAAGCAGCGGGGATTGTTTGAAGACACGGTTTTCCTGTGGACCACCGAATTTGGCCGGGGCCCGGCGACCCAGGGACTGAACGCCACCGGGCGCGACCATCATCCGACCGCCTTCACGTGTTTCCTGGCGGGTGCGGGATTGAAGAAAGGCCTCCGCTACGGCCAGACCGACGAGGTGGGTTACTTCGTTTCTGAAAATCCGGTTTCCATTCACGATCTGCACGCGACGCTGCTGCATTTGCTCGGCATCGATCACGAAAGGCTCACCTTCTATCACAATGGGATCAACCGTCGCTTGACCGATGTTCACGGGAAGGTGCTGCACGGCCTGCTGGCTTGAATTACAATCCTATGAATCCTCCCTCGGACCCATCCCCCACCCAGACCCCCCGGACCAACCGCCGTGCTTTCCTGCGCCGATCCGCCGCCGCCGCCGCCGTCCTGGGATTTCCGGCCATCATCCCCGCTTCCGCCCTCGGACAGGCCGGGCGTCCCTCCGCCAACCAGCGCATTCAAATCGGCGTGATCGGGACCGGCAATCAGGGGTTCAATGACATCCGGTCGATGATCCGGGACGAGCGTGTGCAAATCGTGGCGGTGTGCGATGTGAATCGCGAGAGCGGCGGATATTGGAACGGGGCCGTCGGCGGGCGCGAACCGGGACGGCGGTTGGTGGAGGAGCACTACGCCAAGGCCAGTCCCTCGGGGTCCTATCGTGGCTGCGACACGTATGTGGACTTTCGGGAATTACTGGCCCGGCGGGACATTGACGCGGTGCAGATTGTGACGCCGGACCACTGGCACGCGGTGCAAGCGATTGCCGCGTGCAAAGCGGGCAAGGACGTGTATTGCCAGAAGCCGCTGGCGCTGACCATCGCCGAAGGGCGGGCCATGGCCAAGGCCGTCAAGAAGTACCAGCGCGTTTTCCAGACCGGCAGCCAGCAGCGTTCCGAGCGAAATTTCAGGCACGCCTGCGAGCTCGTTCGCAACGGAAGGCTTGGGACATTGAAAACCGTGAAGTGCGGCCTCCCTTCGGGGCACCCCGATTACGGAAAGACCGGCCAGCGCAAGGCACCCGAACCTGTGCCGGAGGGGTTTCACTACGACCTCTGGCTGGGGCCGGCCCCGGCGGCACCCTACGCGCCCGCTCGGTGTCATGTGAATTTTCGATGGAACCTCGATTACTCCGGTGGGCAGTTGACCGACTGGGGCGGGCATCATCCTGACATCGCGCAGTGGGGGATGGGGACGGAGCGGACCGGGCCGGTGGAGATCAAGAATGCGCACGGCAAGTTTCCGCCCCGGAGCGATCTCTGGAACACGGCCACCGAGTATAGCTTCGAGTGTGTTTACGCGAACGGGGTGCGGCTGTTGATCTCGGACAAGTTCGAGATGGGAGTGACGTTCGAGGGCACGGAAGGAAAGGTTTACGTGTCGCGGGGCCGCCAGCGGACCGAGCCCGAGTCGTTGTGGAGTTCCACCATGGGAGAACGTGAAACGCGTTTATACGAAAGCCGGGATCATTTCCGAAACTTCATCGATTGCGTGCTCTCGCGAAAGGAGCCGGTCGCGCCGTGCGAAGTCGCGCACCGCTCGATCACGCTGGCTCACCTGGGAAATATCGCCATGCAATTGGGACGTGATTTGAAGTGGGATCCCAAGAAGGAGCGATTCGTGAAGGACGACGAGGCGAACCGCATGCTCAGCCGCCCGCATCGGGCGCCTTGGACGATTTGATGAAGCTGGTGCGTTGGAGTGACGTTGCTGGAGCTGCCAGGACCGACCGTGCCGGGACTCACCGAAGTTCACGCCCCAGGTGGGCGAAGTAAAATCGCCGCCACCGCTCCGTCCCGTCCGGCCATGGGAGGATCCACCGCGTGCTTGGGCAAGGAGGCAAGGATTCCCGCCAAAGTCCGAGATTGCATCGTCCTTCAGCCTTCGTAAATATCGGCTCCCGCGTTTTGCATCCGCGTCTGACTATGGCTCAATCGAATCCCTACCGGTTTTGTTTCGGACCTTGGAATATCAGCGAAGGCCAGGATCCTTACGGCCCGCCCACGCGGCCACCCCAGTCATTCGACTGGAAACTGGCCGAACTGAAGAAGCATGGCTATGACGCCATGATGTTTCACGACGACGACGCGGTGCCGGATATCGACGGCAAATCCTCCGCACAGGTCTTGAAGGAGGCGAAGGCGCTGAAGAAGCGGCTGGACGGAGAAGGGATCAAGGCCGAAATGGTGGCTCCCCGGCTGTGGTTCAGTCCGAAGACCATCGACGGGGCTTACACCAGCAACGACAAGAAACACCGGCAGTACGCCATCGATCGATCCAAACAGTCCATCGACATCGCGCGGGCCATGGGAACCGATTTGCTCGTGTTGTGGCTGGCGCGGGAGGGAACCTATCTGCGCGAGGCGAAGAACGGGCGTCGCAGCGTGGATCTGCTGGTGGAAGCACTGGACGCGATGCTCAAACACGACTCGCGCATCCGGCTGGCGATTGAGCCCAAGCCGAACGAACCGATGGATCACGCCTACATTCCAACGATTGGCCACGCCCTCGCGCTGGCCCAACTCGCGGTGGACCCGAAACGCGTCGGTTGTTTGATTGAATCCGCCCACGCGATTTTGGCGGGGCTTGATCCTGCCGACGAAATTGATTTCGCGATGTCTTTTGGAAAACTCTGGTCGCTGCACCTGAACGATCAGAATGGTTTGAAGTTCGACCAGGACAAGCCGTTTGGGAGCAACAATCTTCGCGTGGCTTTCAATCAGGTGCGAGCCCTGGAGCGCAATGGCTATGGGAAAAAGGGCGAATTCGTGTGTTTCGACGTGCATCCGTTTCGAACGACGCATCCGGAACATTGGCTCGATCATTTGAACAACAGCCGGCGGACCTTTTTGAAGCTTCTTGAAAAAGCGCGGAGTTTCGACAATGCGGCGGCTTCAAGGCTGGTGGCGCAGCGCGATTACCAGGCGCTGGATCAAATGGTGATTGAGCACTTGTTGGGCAAGTCAGGATGATGCCGCGGGGCGTCGATGGACGGCGGCGCCACGACTATGCCGGGCCGGAATGATCGATTCTCGGGTTCGCTCAAGGGCAGTGTTGTTTTCTGCTTGGCCCTCGCGGTCCTGGAACTTCTGGATTTCCTTCGCCTTTATCCCCTCGATACCTTGGGGATTATCCCGAGGGAATGGGTGGGCCTGCGTGGAATCCTCTTTGCTCCTGTCCTGCATGGGGGATTTGGACATTGGGCGGCCAACGCCCTTCCTCTGGTGGTCTTGCTGACACTCCTGGGGGCGGATCCCAAGTTACGTCCGGCAGCGGCGTTGCTTTGGATCTGGGTGTGGAGCGGATTGGGGACTTGGCTCATTGGAAGGGGGGCACCATTCATTTGGGGGCGAGTTCCATCATTTTTGGCGTGGCGAGTTATTTGATCGTAGCGGGGTTCTTCGCGCAGACTTGGAGATCCATTGGAGTTGCGCTGGTTGTCTTGGTGGGGTTTGGGGGCATTTTTTACGGAGTGCTTCCGCAGGAGGGCAGGATATCCTGGGAAGCTCATTTGAGCGGTGCTTTGGCGGGGGTTTGGACGGCCTGGCGGTTATTGAAGTAGGTCGAAGTCGTTCCGGACTGAACGCTGTTGTGGGCAAGGCGGAGAGGAATCTCCTTAACTGTTGACGTGGGGCGGCTGGATTTCTGCGGGATGCAGCCAGGGGAGGTTCGACGCCGTTTCTTGAGGCGGGCGAGCTTTTCGGAAGAGGATTGGGGGAGGCGGAGGCCCAAGTAAGGGAGAAATTGGATTGCCTTTCGACGCGACCCTGTTTGATATGGCTTCATGCATGCTTCAAATCGAATGATTGCCTCGTTACTGCTGGCCGGAAGTTTGTTGCTGGGAGGGTCGGGAAGCGCCGATGTGCCGGAGGAAATGGTTGCTTCCGCGACTCGATTTCTCGCCGCTCTGACTTCGGATCAACGCAGCAAGGCTTTGTTTCCTAATTTCGGTGACGACGAGAGGAAGAACTGGGCTTTCATTCCGAAGGCGAGGAAAGGATTGCCCTTGAAGGAAATGACGCCCGCCCAACGAGCGCTGGCTTTAGGAATTGTTTCGACGGGATTGAGCCAGCACGGGTTTTTGAAGGCGATGACCGTGATCAGCTTGGAGGATATTCTCAACGAATTGGAGCAGGGCAAAGGGCCTGTCCGCGACGCGGAACTTTATTTTGTCTCTGTGTTCGGGGAGCCAGCGCGGGGAAGGGCGTGGGGTTGGAGGTTCGAGGGGCATCACTTGGCTTTGAATTACACCGTGACGGCTGCTGGCAAGGTCAGCATGACCCCTTCCTTTTTTGGTTCCAATCCGGCGAAGGTTTTGGCTGGGATTCGAACTGGGTTGCGGACTTTGGATGGGGAGGAGGATGAGGGGAGGAAGTTGGTGAAGATGTTCAAGCCGCATCAGCTCAAAGTGGTGGTGATCGACACGGCCGCTCCCAAGGACATCTTGAGCGAGTCGTTCAGAACGGCCAGCCGTTTGAGTCCGCCGGGCCTCGGCTGGGGCGAGATGAGCAAAGAACAACGAGATCAGCTCAAGAAGTTGGTTCGGGTTTATTTGTTTCGGAATCGGCCGGAAATTGCCGAGCGAGATTGGAAGCGACTGGAAGCGGCGGGTTGGCGGAGTGTGCATTTTGGCTGGGCGGGCGGATTCGAGCCCGGTCAGGCGCATTATTACCGAGTTCAAAGCGACACTTTCTTGTTGGAATACGACAATATCCAGAACAACAACAACCACATCCATTCGGTGTGGCGTGACTTTTCGAATGATTTTGGATTGGACTTGCTGAAGGAACATTACGAGACTACCCCACATAAATGATTGGTGGCCCAACGGTTAAGGTAACGCGAAGTCCTGAAAATACTCATTTTAGCCCTTGACGGTTGCTTGAAACTTCTTTAAAAATCCCCTCCGTAAAGACCAGATTGTAGCGAAGCTCAGACCAAACTGCTCTTCCACAACAAGTTTAACGCAATATGACTACCGCAAAGCACGGCTTACTGAAAACAATCGTGGCAATCGCTGCGACCACAGCTGCGTGGACTGCTGCGAATGCGCAAGGCCAGCTTGAGATTGTTTACAACAATTCATCTGTACCCCTTAATGCGAGCTACGGCAGCGCCTTGGAGTTCGGCGATCAGGTTTCCCTTCAGGGATTGAACCGGGATCTTTATCGCTTTGAGTTTGAGTACAACGCGAGTCTGGCACCGGCTGCATCCAAGCAGGGCTTGGTGCGGATGTATGCGAATGATGGTCCGGGAGGCGCTCCGGGGACATTGCTCTTCGAGACTGATCCATTCGCGCTTCCTACGGGTCAAGGGACATTGGACTTTTCCCAGATTGGAGGGGTAAAGCTGCCGAATCAATTGACTTGGACCTTGGCCACCGCCGGTTTAAGCGGTAGTGAGAAATTCGAGGTCCAACTTTTCAGTCCTCCGTCGATCGGAAAGAGCGCCGATGATTTTTGGCAGAAGAATGCCTTCGGCGGTTGGACCTTGACGGTTCTGAGCAGTGCCGCTGGATCGGCTCCTGCGAATTTCAGCGCGAGGATTACAGCGGTTCCCGAACCCACAACGATGGCGTTTGTGTTGGGTGGACTCGCTCTGATGGGAGTAGCCGGTTATCGCCGCAAGAATTCCTAGTTCAAAGCTTCGCCAGCCTTTCAAGCAGCGTGGACGCAAGTCCGCGCTGTTTTTTTTGGGGGGGCGGGTCGAGATCTTGAGGACGGACGGAGGAAGAATCTGAGGCAGTTCTTCTTGAGGCATGATCCTGGAAACGGCCATGGCCTTCATGAATCTGCGCGAGGACCCGGCGATCAGGCCGTTCTGCCCAACTCGACGGATCACCTCATCGGATAAGCCTCGTCGCGCATCGCGGATTTCTCGCTCAAGCCTTTGCGCACCTTCGACACGCTCCACAAGCTCCGTTTAGGTTAAGGAGTCACAGGAGGTTTTCGATCAGCATGAGCTCTTCCCGGCGGAGCCGGGAGATTGGAATTTCCTTGGCTCGCACCTGAGCTTCACTTCGATTGCCGGAGGCGGCGAGGACGGCGGCATGGACCGCACGCCATGCCGGAGGAGCTTTGGGCCAATCGATCTTTAGTCCGGCATAAACCTGCGCGGCCTTTTCGGGTTCAGAATGCCGAAGATAGGCAAGGGCCAAAGTGGTCCTGAAGGAGATCCAGTCGGGATTGGCCGACACGAGTTTTTCCGCGATGGCGGATGAATGGATCAAGTCCTGGTTGGCGAGCAATTGGAGGTAGGCGAGATCGTTCTGAGGTTCCAGATCCGAGGGGAATTTCTGAGTCATTTCACGAACGAGCTCGATCAGAGACGAGAGTTTCCCCTCCAATTCCAGGATGCGTAGGAGCGCGAGATAAACGGGTTTGGAAGAGGACTCGGTTTTTTTCAGCGCCAGCAAGGTTCGCTTGGCGTAGGCCGTCAACCCGAGCTTCTCGAGATATTGAAACTGGAACCACAGCTTCGCGGGATCTTGGCCGGCGGCTAGGTGGCTGGCGGGGGGTGTTTTCGTGGTTGTGCTGGCGCTTTCTGTGTCGGGTTCCGCGGTGTTGGATCGGCTGGCGGCACTGGATTCGACGTATCCGAAACCTTGGATCTGGCGGGAGGCTTTGAATTTGTGGTCTCGCCACGCATGGGTGGGAATAGGAGTTGGGGCGTTTGAGTCGGGGGTAAACCCGGGCAAGACATACTTTGGGGAGGTGGCTTTGCGCCATGTGGAAAACGATTACCTGCAAGGGTTGTGTGAATCCGGCTTGTGGGGGATGGCGGGAGTGTGGGTGTGGATTGGCCTTTGGGGAGTGAACATTTTCCGCGGCGCTCGAACGGGATTATTTCGGGATGGAGTGGCGGAGGCGGGTCTGGTCGCGGCACTGGGGGCGTTGGCGTTTCACAGTTCACTCGATTTTCCGATTCAAATTCCCGCCCTGCTTTTTTTGGCTGCCGCGCTTGCTGGGCTGCTGCGGGGGAGCGCGGCTCGATTCCGAGGGGAAGACTTTCCCGCGTGCACGTCGGGGAGGGTGGGGAAGCTTGTGATGCTGGGAGTTTCACTCTGGGTTGGGGCTGGCGCTGTGGGTCAGCTCGTTTCATTCGGGTACTGGCAGACTGCCTTGCGAGAGGCGGATCCTGGAAAGCGGCTGGGATTGATCGAAGCGTCTTTGGGGTGGTGGCCCTGGGAGTGGAAGCGTCAAGTGGGGGCGCTCAGGACGTCGGCAGAGGTTGTGCGCGCCGCTGAATTGGGAACGAGATCTGAGCTTTGGGAACCTCACCGACGGACCATGCAGAGGTATTTGGGGTGGCGTCGGCTGGACTGGCAATCGCGACTCGAACTACTGGCCCATGACGCGGAGTTTCGCCGGGATGTGGAATCGCTTCGCGAGGCGGCTCAACTTGTGTTGCGGATCAATCCACGGAACGCGCGGCTCCATCTGGAGGCAGGCCGGATCTTAGGGCTGAGGGATGCTCGGAGCGCGGCCGAGATTCTTCGGAGGGCGCCGAAGACGGCTGCGCTGCAGCAGGAGTTTTTGGACCTGGGATGGAAGCTGGAAGGGAACAGCGACCGGTTGTGGGAGTTGATCCTTCCCGGTGTGGAGGGATTGAAGGCACTCGCTGAGTTTGCCTTTGAACGCTCATTGCCTGGCTTGGCGTCCCTGGCCCTTGAAAGGATTCCCGACGGCGAGGTGGACTGGGAATGGAAATGCGCGGGGTGGCTGAGAGCTGGCCAGCCTGAGTTGGCGGCCCGGTCGGTGCCCAAAGATGGAGGCTTGCGCGGGGAGTATTGGCGAAGCCGAGCCTTGGTGGCGCAGCGCCGGGCGGTGGAGGCTTGGAAGGCGATGGATCGAGTTTTGAAGGAGACTTCACGAGCCGAGGGATTGGCAGGATCGGGATTCGAGGAACTCACCTTGCTGGAGCGGAGCGCTGACTGGTGGGAACGGTGGAAAAGAGGACCGCGGGACGTTACGCTGGCCAGGATTGTGGCGGGATGGCTCGTCGCGAATGCTTCCCGTGCAGAATCCGCCTCCCAAATTCGAGAAATCACCACCGCCTACCCGACTGACCTGGCAGTATTGAGGTCGGAATACGATTACTGGGTGAATCGGAACGATGGGGAGCGTGCCGTGGCGGCGAGTTTGAAGTGGGTTGAAATCTGGATGTCCAGACCGGATCCATCGGCTCGGAAACGCTGAGGAGCAAGTGATGCATTTCGCGCGCGAGTGCGAGGTTGCCCGACGCGGCTGAATGGCCGTTTCGAGGATCAAGCGCCGCGGGCCGGCGGTGGCAAACGAATGGATCTCGAGGCGCGAGTGTGGCCGCCATGCGCCTCAGGATTTCGTGGGATGGTCCGGTCCGCTGGACGGGCTTGCGCCGAGTTGGCGGATCCCATCGATGATGTAGAGCACACCTGAGGCTCCGGTGGTGAGGGCTGCCGCCAAGGACCAGGGGCGGATCCAGGCGGGGTTCCATTGGAGCAGGACCCAGAAAATGCAGCACATTTGGCAAACGGTCGCGATTTTGCCCAGGAAATGGGGTTTGACGCGAACGTGGCCGCACGTGAAGTGGATGACGGCGAGTCCGATCAAGAGCAGGACGTCGCGGCTGAGCACGGTCAAGAGCAGCCACGTGGGCAGCGGCGCCAGATGGGGATGCTGCAAGGCGGTCAGTAAGGCGAGGCCCATGACGAGAAGCAGTTTGTCCGCCATGGGGTCCAGCACGGATCCAAGTTTGCTGCGCTGGTTATAGCGCCGGGCAATGTATCCATCGACGGCGTCGGTGATGGCGGCGATGGCGAAGCAGGAGAGGGCGAGTTGACGCTGCCATTCGGCGCCGGTCCGGCTGTATTCGAAGAGAACCGAGGCGAAAATCGGAACGAGCAGGACGCGGGCGATGGTGATCTTGTTGGCGGTTGTCATCATGAGGCTGGTCCGGCCTGTTTGCGCGTCAAGATCCCGGCGCGGCTGTAAGCCGAATTCTGTTCCGGTCGCGATTCGTGAGAACCGCGAACAGCGAAGATCATTCGTCTGAGCGGCCGGTACCCGAAACCCGGCGTGAGCCTGAAGCGGGCCGCTTCGAAGGTTTCCTATTTGGCCTTGCACCCCCGCGGGGTTTTCCGTGCCTTTCCGATTACTCGGAAAGCGGTGGGCTCTTACTCCGCCGTTTCACCCTTGCCAGCCCGAAAGCTGGCGGTTTTTTTTCTGTGGCACTTTCCGTGTTTGAAATCTTTCGATTCCAAGCCCCGCGCGTATCCGCGTGTTAGCGCGGTTGCGCGGCTGGGCGCCCTGCGGTGTTCGGACTTTCCTCCCCCGGCGCGAGCCGGAAGCGATCCTCCGCCGCGCCGGGATCACAACGCGCAACTTACAGTAACGTTTTCCACTCGAAGTCGCAAGAGCGGGTTGGTTTTACAACTTGAATCCGGCGTGTGCTGATGGTTCGCTTCTTCATCATCATGGGATGGAAGAGTTTAGGTTGGTTTCAAACGTGGTGAAATCCCGGTTTGGGCATGCGAATTGCTCTCAGACATTTCATGATGTGGTTACGGCATGGGCTGGGCGGGGGAGAGGGCGGGTCGCCTGGATGTTGGTTGCCTGGCTTTTGGCGCCGGGCTTCGAGGGGCATGGGGCGGTCGATTATGTCCATTTGGCATGGGACGCGAATACCGAGACCAACGTGGCCGGGTATCGACTTTATTACGGGGTTCGAGGGGAGGCAGTCACCAACAGGGTCGACAACCGGAAAGCGACGACGAGGAGGCAGGATGGGTTGCGTGCCGGGGCCTCCTATTTCTTTTTTGTCACGGCCTATTAGGACAAGGATTTCGAGAGTGATCCGTCGAATGTGGTGCTCTGGACCGCTCCCACGGCGGCGGAAGGGTTGGGGCACGGGGCAGGAGTGACGCTTTGGTAGCGGGGCGGAACTGAGCCTTCGACCTACGTGGTCAAACGGTCTGATCGGAAAGAAGGTGGATTTGAAGCTTTGGCGACCAACAATGTTCCCTCGTTTGAAGATGGCACGGCGGAATTGGGGCGAACGTATTTTTACCGGGTTCAAGTCAGGAACAGCGCGGGTGAGAGTCAAGATTCGGACGTGGTGGAGGTGCGGCCCCTGGCCGGGCCATCGACGCTGTCAGCGGAAGGGAGCCAGGGGAGCATTCGATTGTCCTGGTCGCCGCTGGAGGGTGCTCGGGACTACACCCTTGTGCGTGCGGAGACGGCAGGAGGGCCGTTTACCGCGATTGCCACGGGCGTTTTAGGATTGGGGTACGAGGATCGCGCGGTGGAGATTGGGAAGCGATACTTTTACCGGGTTCAAGCTCAGAAGAGCCCCGGAGTTTATTCGGGGTTTTCGGGGCTGGTGATGGCGCAAACCGCGCCCCCTGCCCCGCATCCTCTCGAGGTGGAACTCTTCGCGGGCGGAACCGTGAGATTGCGCTGGACGGCTTTGTCAGGGGTTGCGGACGAGTTTGTGGTGGAGTCTTCCGCGGATGGTGTTGGGTATTCGGAATTGGCGCGAGTCGAGGGCACGCAACGATCCGCCGTCTTGGGCGGCTTGGGGAATGGAACGGTTCGATTCTTTCGGATGCATGCGGCCAATGCTTCGGGCCGATCGACAGATTCGGTGGTGCGGAGGATCGAGTTTCCCACTTGGGCAGCCAATGTGGTCTTTGCTCCCGAAGCGGGAGCGAAGTTGCTTCCGGGTTATGTTCTCGACTCGGGGAAACCCTTCGGAGCGACGGCGGAAGGTTCGAAATTGGGCTGGCGGGTGGATCAGAGTGAACGGGTGGCGAAGCGCTCTGCATTGTTTGCTCCGGATGTCCGGTATCAGGGTTCGATTTTGGTGGAAAAGAGCGCGGTTTGGGAACTGGAAGTGCCTTGGGGAAGCTATCGAGTGCGGTTGGTGGTGGGAGATGCGGAGACGCCGCAAGCGACGCATCAGTTTCTCCTTGAGGGACTGCCGACTTCCGAAGTGGAGACCGGCATGGAAGCGCCATGGGCCGAGATTGAGATGAAGCTTTTTGTTCAAGACGGAAGGCTGACGCTGGCACCCGGACCTGCTTCGATTCATTCGCGCCTTTGCTTTATCGATGTTTTTGCGGAGGCACCCTCGCTGCCCTCTGTGGTTGAACAACCCGTCTCGCAGAAGTTGGTGGAGGAGGAGGCGCTGGTTTTGGAATCCTCGGTTTCGGGGGGGACGGAACCCATTTCCTGGCAATGGTTCTTCAATTTGAAGCCGCTCGCAGGAGCCCGCTCGGCCCGGCTTGAGCTGCCTTCCATCCAACCTTCGCAAAGTGGGGCTTATTTCGTGGTGGCGAGCAACGATTTTGGAGCGGTGACGAGTCGAGTCGCAGTGGTAGAAGTCGAGGCCGTGGAAGATCCCCCCACCCTGGACATTGTTCCCAGTTTCCAGATCGTATCGGGTTTGTCCTCTTCCGTGGTCAAGTTGACGGGGATTTCGAGCGGTGCCGCGGACGAGCGTCAGACGCTGTCCTTAACCCTTTCGAATTGGAATCCGGGTCTTCTCAGCCGGGCAGATTTGAATTATCGCTCGCCCGAGACCATGGGAGAAGTTGAGCTGTCCGCAAACACAGGAGTGACCGGGACCGTGGTTTTGACGGTGATGGTTTCGGACGGGAAGGCGGAAGTGGCGAGGACATTCACGGTGTCGATTGCCCGGAAGGCGGAGGACGCTTTGCAAATCGAGGCGGAGTCCGGGGAAAGGAACGCCGTGTTCGAAGTGATCGGGGAAGCGGGCGCCTCCGGGGGAAGAATTGTCAGGCCGTCGGCCGACGGATTCGGACGTCTGGCTTTTCCATTCTTTTTGGATCGCGGAGGCGACTACTTTGTGTGGTGCCGGTTGATGAGCGAGGAATCGCTTGGGGTATCTTTTCGCGCGGCGGTGGATCGCGAGCCCGTGGATACGGAGGAGACCGGTTTGGGAGCCGCGCGTCCGAATGTTTGGCGCTGGGTTAGGCTGAGCAAGCTGGTGAACGGAGATCCGAAGGTTCTTTCGCTTACGCGCGGCCCGCATCAATTGGTATTTCAGGCCCCGAAGGCCAAGGCCAGGCTCGATACGCTTTATGTGACCGACGATCCGCTCTTTCTGCCGCCCGGAGTGCAGGCCAACTTTCCACCCACCTTGAATCCGCTGGAGGATTTGGTGTTGGAGGAGGGCGCCCCTGCGCAGGTTGTGGCGCTTTCGGGCATTGGATCCGAGGGGGTGTCGGAGAGGCAGAACTTGATTGTGACCGCGGTTTCTGGAGATCCGCGTTCGATCCCCAACCCCAATATCAGTTACTCGAGCCCTTCGGCCAACGGAACTCTCACATTCACACCGAGCCACACGGCCTTCGGATCCGTCCCCATCACCGTGACCGTGAATGACGGAGGCGGTGTGAACAATGTGGCGCGCCGAACTTTTCTGGTGACCCTCCAGCCTCGAAATCAACCTCCCAGACTCGGATCGATTCCGAATCAGACGGTGGTGAAGGGACGGGGCTTTCCGCCATTGACCTGGGTTATCGGCGATCGTGAATCAGCCGCCGACCAGCTCGCGGTGCGGGCGTTTTCGTCGAATCCCGCGCTGCTCCCGCAAGCGATGATCTCCGTGACCGGCTCCGGTTCCAATCGCGTGGTGCAGTTGGCGCCAATCCCGAACGTGGCGGGGAGCACGTCGGTGACGCTGGAAGTGACCGATGGAAATGGGAGCGTGTCCACGACACGATTCAATGCCTCGGTGACGGAAAACCGTATGCCGCCCACGATCAGCCGGCTTCCGGACTTTGAATTGGAGGAGGACGCGGCCTTGGGGCCTTTGACTTTCGTGGTGGCAGATCCTGACAGTCCTGTGGAGGGATTGGTGGTCACGGCGACGGCTGCCGACGCGCGGCTCCTTCCGGCCTCCGGCCTTATCCTGGGAGGGGAAGGAGTTGAGAGGACCTTGATGGTGATACCGGCGAAGGACGCGCTTGGGACGACCAAGGTGACTTTGGCGGTGAGGGACGACTCGGGGATGCAGGCGAGTTCGACATTCAGCGTGGTCGTGCTTCCCTTGAACGACCCTCCCCAAATGTCTGCGGTGGGCGATCGCACCCTCACTCTGCATTCCCCTTCGAACACGGTGTTTTTGACGGGCGTATCGGCCGGGCCGGGGGAGGATCAACCCTTGATGATTCGGGCGGTTTCGGAACGTCCGGATTTGATCCCGAATCCGCGGATTGTCATGGCAGGCGGGGACGCGCGTTCAGCATCGTTGGTTTTGGGTCCGTTCTTGAGAGTGGCGGAACGGGTTCCCATTCGAGTGACTTTGGACGATGGCAAGCCGGTGCGGAATACCTTCACTCGAGTCTTTCATGTGACGGTTTCGGCTCCGAGCTCCGATGCGGCTCCGACCTTGTCGGCGATCCCGGATCAAACCGTGGTGGAAGACGGGACGCTGGCGGTGCCCTTCACGGTCAGTGACGAGACCTTGTCGGCCCATCAACTGAGGTTGACGTTGTCCTCTTCGCTGGCTTCGTTGCTTCCGGAGAGCACGGTTGAATTTCAAGGGGTCGGGACCAACCGGCTGCTCATCCTGAGGCCCCGGGCGCAACAGTCGGGTGTGGCCTTGCTGACGATCTTTGCGTCGGATGGCAGGCTGAGCGGAAGAACATCGTTCAAGTTGACGGTCACGCCGGTCAACGATCCGTCGGCCATGGATCCGATCGGGGACCTGGTTGTGGACGCGGCCGATCCCAGTTTGACGCACAGTGTGACGATCTCGGGCCTTTCATCGGGCCCCGTCAATGAATCCGGCACGTTGACGGTGAAGGTCGCCTCGAGCCGGACGGATCTCATTCCGCATCCGGAGGTGCGTTACGTTTCGGGATCGGAGTTTGCGAATGTGTTGTTGCGGCCTGCGGCGGGGAAGAGTGGATCGGCCAGGATTACGATGGAGGTTCGCGAGCTGGCGGATGCGGCATCTGTGACAGTGAGGGAATTCAAAGTTTACGTGCGTGCGGCGGGGAACAAGGACCCGGAAGTTTCGTTCCTGGAGGACGTGACCCTTCTGCAGAATTTTGAAAGCGGGATCATTCGATTTCGGGTCAATGACGCCGAAACCGCGTCCGCAAACTTGGAGATCTCGGCCAGCACTTCGAATCCCGAGCTGCTTCCGGAGTCCGGGATTGTGCTGGGCGGCTCGGGAACGAATCGAACGTTGACCCTGAGACCCGCGAGGGATCGAACGGGTTTCACGATGATAACCCTGAGTGTTGCGGATCAGCAGGGCGGGGTGGGGAGCAGCAGTTTCTTTGTCATCGTGGATCCGGCCAATCAGCCTCCGAGGATCGAGGGACTTTCTCCTCAGACGGTTCCGGCTCAGGATCCTCGATTCGAGCTGGAGTTTACCGCTTGGGATCTGGAGACGTCGCCGGAGATGATCGAACTCAGTGTCACTTCCAGTGATGAAGCTTTGTTTCCTCCGGAGGGGCTTTCCTTGGCGAGTGTCGGGCGATTTCGTCTTTTGACCGCGCGCGGAAACGCGGGGCGTTCCGGACGGGCCACCTTGAAGATTGTCGCGTCCGATGGTGCGCTGAAAACCGAGGGAACGGTCGAGGTTTCCGTCCACGCGAACCCCGGCCCGCCTTCGCTGGGTTTATTGTCCGACGTGATCTTGGAGGACGGCAAAGTTTTCGAAGAGATCCCCTTGGACCTGAGTGATCCCGACACTCCCCTGGGCCAACTCATCGTCACGGTGAAGACGTCGAATCCCGCCGTGGTTCCCGAAACCGGTTTGTCGGTTGCCCATGAGTTCTCGAAGTGGAAATTGCGCGTTTCGCCTGCCGCAGGTGTTTCGGGCCGTTCTGTGATTGGGGTCGAGGTGAGCGACGGAATTCACAAGGTCCAGCAATCGTTCGAGGTGCGTGTGATGGGGGAGAACCGGCCTCCGACCCTGGACAAGATTGGCGATATCACGCTGGCTCAAGATGGGTTGCCGAGAACCATCGTGTTGACGGGAATCAGTCCCGGGAAGGGCGAGTCCGGGCAGCCTCTTTTGATTTCGGCAAGCTCCAGCGATCCGGCAGTGATTCCTCATCCGCTGGTGGGTGCGGTGGACGCCAGTGGAGCCGCCATGCTGACCGTGGCTTCGGTGGCAGGATCGCGAGGTGTCGTGACGATCCGGGTGATTTTGAACGACCTGCAGCCGAAACAAGCGACCACGGTTCGCGAGTTCAAAGTGACGTTCAACGCGGCGCCTTCGATTTCGGCCCTGGACGCTGTCGCCGTGCCGGAGGGTGGTGTTTCGAAACCCATTGAATTTACGCTCAGCGATGAAGATGACGAACTTGCCAAGGTGTCTCTCTCGGCCCGTTCCTCGCATCCGGGTGTGGTTGATCCGGCGGGCGTCCTGATGGAGGGGACGGGGGCGACGCGGAGCGTGCGCGTTCGTCCGGTGGCGGGTGCCTTCGGATCAAGCGTGGTGACTTTGGTGGCGCGGGATGCGGCGGGCAACGAAGCGACGTCCTCACTGGTGGTGGTGGTGGATCCGGTGGAAAACCCGCCCACGCTGGGTGCCCTTCCTGATTTGGAAATAGCGGCAGCGGACCGCTGGGTGCCGATCCGGATTGGAGGGATTTCGACGGGTTCCCCATTCGAGAGGGGGGTGTTGGAGGTTGTGGCCGTCTCTTTGGCTCCGGGAATCATTCCTGATCCGCTCCTGGCCTATACCTCACCTGAGGCGGAGGGGATGCTTTATCTTGCTCCGTGGCCTGGACGGTTTGGGACGGCGGAGATTCGAGTGTCGGTGCTGGAGTATGGAAGCGGGGCGGGGAGGACCTCGAGGACGTTCCGGGTCACTCGGCTGGAGCCTGAGCGGATTCCAGAATTGCGAGCGGAATGGGCCGAGGAAGGATTGATTTTGACGTGGAGCTCGGATCGGACGGCTGCCTATGTGTTGCAGCGTTCGGACGATTTGGGGAACCCCGGAAACTGGAAAGAGGTGGGTGTAGCGGCGGCGCTGCAGGACGGGCTTTATCGGGTGGTCATGCCGGTTGACGGAGCCCGGTTCTTTTTCAGACTCTGCAAGGAATGCAGCCGATGAAGCGACCCTCAGGGAATGCGACGATCCGACCGGTGCATGCCTGGACGCGGGTGATGGCGGGGGCCTTGATGTGTGGGATGGCGGCGGGAATGATTTCTCGTGGCGCTACTCCGGCAGAGCAGTTCGAGAAAGTGATTCGTCCGATCCTGGAGCGAAAGTGTTCCGAATGTCACGGGACCGACCAAGCGAAGGGTGGTTTCAATATTGAGCTCTTTCGTGATTTTGCCTCGGTCACCAATGATTTGGATCGTTGGAAGGTGGTTTTCGAGCGGGTGCAAGCCTTCGAGATGCCTCCGAAAAAAGCGGGGGAGTTGAAATTTGACGAACAGCGAAAGCTCGTGGAGTTTTTGCGTGGCTTACCCAAACCCGCGGCGTTGAATTGTGATGAACTGGCCTCGGATCGCACGGCCAACTTTTATCGGGGTTATGTGATGAGCCGCCGGCTCAATCGGGCCGAGTATGCGAACACCATTCGAGACACGCTGGGGGTGGAATTGGATTTGGAGGAACTGTTGCCGGCGGATGGAGGGGGTGGAGAAGGGTTTGATACGACGGGGAGCGCCTTGTTTCTGTCTCCGATTCATGTGGAGAAGTACATGGAGGCGGCGGAGAAGGTGATGGAGAAAGTGCTCCCGGAGTCGAGGGGGAGACTCAGCGCGAGGGCGACGGCGGCGCGGAAGCGGTTGGGCGCGAATGCTCCTTGGTGGAGAAATCCATCCCGAGCCGATGCCCGGCGTTTCCTGGACCGGCTTGCGCGTGAGGCTTGGCGCCGTCCCCTGAAGGAAGGGGAGGTGGATGGGTTGCTGGAGCTCTATGACCGGGGCCGGCGTCGTGGCGACTCTCATTGGAGTTCGTTGAGACTGGCATCGAGGGGAGTCTTGGTCTCGCCTCATTTCTTGTTCTTGGCGGAGCCTGAGCCGGAGGAGGCGGGGGTTCGTCCACTGGCCTCGGTGCCACTTGCGAGCAAATTGAGTTATTTTTTATGGTCCTCGAAGCCGGACGAACGATTGATGCGGTTGGCTGAGAGCGGGAGTTTGCTCGAGACCAACGTTCTTCGGGCCGAGGTGAGGCGCATGCTGGCGGATCCCAGGGCGGAGGCTTTGGGCGAGCGGTTTGCCTTGCAATGGCTGGACTTGGATCGGCTTGGGACGGAATCGCGGCCCGACGCAACACGGTTTCCTGAGTTCGACCGCGAGCTTGCGGCATCGATGCGGGGAGAAGTGGTTCGGTTTTTCAACGATCTGGTCCGGGGCGACCGATCCCTTTTGGAGCTGATCGACAGTCGGCATACGTTTGTTGATGCCAGGCTGGCGATGCATTACGGATGGAGTTTCCGAAGCTCGGGTGACGGCTGGGAGCGGGTAACCTTGCCGACCCGGCAGCGAGGAGGCTTGGTGGGGATGGCGGCAGTTCACGTCATGAATTCGTACCCCACGAGAACGAGCCCTGTGCTGCGCGGCCGTTGGGTCTTGGAATCGTTGTTGGGAGAGAAGGTTCCGCCTCCTCCGGAGGGGACCCCCACGCTGGAAGAGAAGGATGTTGAGACCACGCCCTTGTCTTTGCGGCAGCAACTGGAGAAGCATCGGACGAAGGCGGAATGCGCCGCCTGTCATGATCGGATGGATCCGCTGGGTTTTGGCCTGGAGCCTTTCGATGTCTTGGGGCGATGGCGGGAAGCGGAGAGAGGCATCAAGATTGACGCCCAGGGCATTTTACCCTCGGGCAAGCGATTCGAGGGGCCTGCCGGGTTGCGGGAAGTTTTGATGGAGCGGAAGGATGCCGTCATGAAGCATTTGGCAAGGAAGCTGGCGGGGTTTGCCTTCGGGAGGGAACTCAACAAGTATGATGATTGCGTGATTGATCGGGCGATGGAAGCGATGCAGCATCACGGTTACAAACCCTCGGTGCTGGTGGAGACGCTGGTCACGAGTTTTCCATTTCGACACCGGTTTTATCCCAAGCAGGAACCCTGATATGAAGACGAGAGACTGGCGGATTCCGCGACGGACTTTCTTGCGCGGGGCAGGTGTCGTGCTGGGGCTGCCCTTGCTTGAGGCCATGGGGCGGTTGCTCCCACTTTCCTCGCCCTCCGCCTGGGCAGGGGGCACGACGGCAAGCACGGTACAGGCGCCGGTGCGCATGGCGTGCCTGTATTTTCCGAACGGCGTGTGGGAGAAGACGTGGTTTCCGATTCGGTCTGGGCGTGATTTTGATTTGCCGTTTGCCCTGGAGCCGCTGGCTCGGCACCAAGCGAGTTTGACGGTTTTCTCGGGCTTGGACAAGCGCCACAGCCATGGCGGGGATGGACACTACGCGAAGACGGCGAATTTCCTGACCGGGCTGCCGGTGCGCAAGACGGCTGGCAAGGATATCGACGTCGGGGGATTGTCCATCGACCAGCTCTGCGCTCAGAACATTGGGAGGCATACTCCACTGCCGTCGCTCGAACTCGGGATCGACCCGGTTATTTCAGGCATTGATTCCGTGGTGGGCTACACGCGGCTGTATGGTTGCTATATTTCCTGGCGGGCGCCGGGGCAGCCTGTCGCCCGCGAGATCCATCCGCGGCAGGCCTACGAGAGGCTTTTTGGCGTGTTGCGGGCGAGGAATCAGACGGGGAAGGAGCGAGGAAGGACCGCGGATGAGATCGCCTTGCTGGACCGGGTGATGGAGGATGCCAGCCGGTTGCGGGGCCGGCTGGGGAGGGATGACCGGCACAAACTTGACGAGTATTTGGATTCCGTTCGAGATGTGGAGCGGCGGTTGGAGTTTTTTTCCAAGCCGGATGGGAGAGTGTGGCGTCCGCCGACTTCGCCCGGCGAGGATTTCGCGATTCCCCAAGGGGAGCCTGGCGATCATCAGGAACACGTTCGATTAATGCTCGATCTCATGGCCCTGGCTTTTTGGACGGATTCGACGCGCATTGCGACCTTCATGTTTGCCAACGATGTTTCCGGGAAAAATTTTGGCAAGCTGGTGCCCGGCACGAGTGGGTCTCATCACGAATTCAGCCATCACCAGAGCAAGGCGGAGAAGTACGAACCTTATTCCAAAATCAATCGCTGGCATGCCGAGCAGCTTGCCTACTTCATGGACAAACTTTCTGCGGTGCGCGAAGGGGAGCGGAGTCTTTTGGACAACAGCATGGTGTTGTGCGGATCGAGCATGTCGGACGGCAACCGGCACGATCCGGCCAATCTGCCGATTCTTTTGGGAGGCCGGGCGGGTGGCGGGATCAAGGCGGGGCGGCACATTGCGTCCCCCAAGGGCACTCCTCTTTGCAACCTCTACGTGTCGATGTTGGAACGCATGGGATCACCCGTGGAGAGGTTTGGGGACAGCACAGGAGCCATGGATTTGGGAGAAGCCTGAAGGGTTCCTCGGTTCGGGTTCAGGCCGGGGTCCTGATCAGGAGTGGGGAGCCAGGTTTTCGGAGACATCGGTGCGATACGCTTTGAAGGCCGGCGCCAGGCCGGCCAGGGCTCCCAGAAGCGTCATGCCGGCAGGAGCAGCCACCATGATCCAATGGGGGGTGAGTGGATTCAGGATGATGCCGACCTGAGCGCGGATGATGATGGCGGCGAGACCCGCGATGATCGCGTAGAGGATGAATCCGGCGAGAGCGCCCAGGGCGGCGATGAGGGCGGATTCCGCGATGATGGCCCCAAAAAGTGTGGAGCGGCGTGCTCCGAGGGCGCGTAGAATGGCGATCTCGCGCCGACGCTCGTTCATGGAGTTGTAGAGGCTGGCGAGGATGGACGCAGATGCCACCAGGGCGACGAGGTAGGCGACCAGCGCCAGGACCCGGTCGAACCAGGCGATTTTGTCGAATAGTTGCGCCATGACCCGGCCGATTGGCCACGCGAAGGTTAGCCTGTTTCCCTGTTTATTATAAAGGAGGTCCAGGTGAAAACCGGTCGTGGCGGCGCCGGCTTTGAGGCGCACTAGCGCGCCGCTGACTTGGGTGGCGGATTCCGCGGAGTGTCCACCCATCAATTGAACGCCTTCCAGGGGGATCCAAATCACGCGATCGGCGGGGGTGTTGGAGGGTTCCAGAATGCCCACGACGAGATAGATCTCCTCGTGTTGAGATTTTTCGTCGAAGAGAAGTCCGTGATAGGGTTGGAACGTGTCCCCGACGTGGAGTCCGACGCGCTGGGCCGCCACGCTGCCGACGACGGCCTCTCGAAGGGTGGGATCGAACCAGCGGCCGCCGGACTGGAGGCTGAGCTTTTTCCCAGGTCCGAGCATGGATTTATGGAAGAACTCCTCGCTGGTGCCAACGATGCGGTAGCCCCGGTAATTGTCGCCGAGAGCGAGTGGCACGGCGAGTTCGACGTTGGGATGTTGCTTGATATCGAGGAAATCCTGCCAGGCCATGTTGCCGGGGGAGTCTTCCAGGTGAAAGATGGTGTTGAGGACCAATTGCAGCTTGGAGCCCCGGGCTCCCAGCACGGCGTCGAATCCTCCAGTGAATCCAGTGAAGGCGGCATGGGACTGATCCTTGACCACCCAGACCGCCATGAGCAGTCCTGTGGCGAGGGAGATGGAGAAGGTGGTGACGGCGGTGGACAGCGCATGCTGGCGCAGACTGTTTCGAACCATCCAGCCCAGAATCACGGAGCACCTCCCGGGCTGGCACGGTTGATGTTGCTCAGGTCTTGAACCTGGTCAAAGGCGGACAGCACCTTCGGGTCGTGGCTGACGAGGAGGAGGGCTGCGCCGGAGTCGGAGCATGTTTTCCGGATCAATTGCAATGCCGCGGCGGCGTTGGCGGGGTCGAGATTGCCCGTGGGCTCATCGGCCAGCACCAACTTAGGATCATTGGCCACCGCGCGGGCCACCGCGACGCGTTGTTGCTGTCCGACACTGAGTTGGCGAGGTCGATGGTGGGCCTTGTCGGCTAGGTTCATCGCATTCAGGAGATCGAGTGCCCGGGCCCGTTGGGCTCCGGGCCCGAACGCCATCCCGAGGAGGATGTTTTCGAGGCAGGTGTAGCCTTGCAAGAGATTGAAGGTTTGAAAGATGTAACCGACGTGCAGGGCTCGATGTCGGTCGCGTTGAGGTTCGGAGAGGGAGGCTAGATCTTTTCCGGCCAACAGGAGAGAGCCTTCGTCCGGGGTCAAGATGCCGGCGATGAGGTTAAGGAAAGTGGTTTTTCCGGAACCGCTGGAACCTTGCAGCGCCAGGTGTTGTCCTGCCTCGAGCGCGAAGGAGGGCACGTCCATGATGGTGTGGCGGCCGCCATCGGGAAGCGTGAAGGACTTTCTGAGGTTGCGGATCTCGAGCAGTGGCACGAGGGGATTTTGTCCTCGAATCGGGATTTAGGCAAGCGCGGGCCGCCGCAAGAAGCGGGTTGGGCGCACCTTTCGATTGCCAGGGCGACGAAATGGAGAGAAACTTTCCCTGTCTCGAGTTCGTCAAAGAGGCGCGTCCATGCGTTGCATTTACAATTTGTTATTCACTGTCGCGTTTTGGGTTTCGGTGCCGTATTACTTTTGGAGAATGTGGCGCCGGGGGAACTGGCGCGAGGGCTTTGAGCAGCGGTTTGGGCAGTTTTCGGCAAAGACCAAGCAAGCGTTGACGAACCGGCATGTGGTTTGGATCCACGCCGTCAGCGTGGGCGAGGTCAATCTTTGCACGCAATTGATCCATGCGCTGGAGCCGCGACTTCCCAACGTCAAGCTGGTGGTTTCCACGACGACGGCGACGGGCATGGCAGAGTTGCAGAAGAAACTCCCCTCGCACATTGAGAGGATTTATTTTCCCATCGACCGTCGGCGCTACGTGGCGCGCGCGCTGAATGTGGTGCATCCGGAGGCGGTCATTTTGGTGGAGGCCGAGATATGGCCCAATTTCCTGTGGCGCATTCAAGACAAGGGCATTCCGTGTTTTTTGGTCAATGCGAGGCTTTCGGAGCGTTCCTTCCGGGGTTACCGGCGGTGGAGCAGTCTCTTCCGGCCATTGTTTGCCGCCTTTACCGCAGTCGGAGCTCAGAACGAGGCGGACGCGGGGCGGTTGCGGGAGTTGGGGTGTTTGCCGGAGAGGATTTGCGTGGTGGGGAGTCTGAAGTTTGACGCCGCCGTGTTGAGCGAGCGGCGTGTCCTCGATGTGCCCGGCCTGTTGAATCAATTGGGAGTTCCTGAGGGAGCGATCCTCCTGGTGGCGGGCAGCACCCACGCGGGGGAGGAAGTCATGCTCGCCTCGATGTTTTTGCGGCTTCGCCGCCGGTTTCCCAGCCTGTTTCTTATTTTGGTTCCGAGGCATCACGAGCGGAGCAAAGAAGTCGCTGCGGAGGTGGGCGGGCTTGGATTGAAGCTGGTGTATCGCACCAATCTTCAGCCTTCGACCCGCCACGCGCCGGGGGAGGTTGATTGTTTGCTCGTCAACACCACGGGGGAGCTTCGTCAGTTCTATGCCCAAGCCACGGTGGTTTATGTCGGCAAGAGCCTTGGGGCCACCGGGGGACAGAATCCGATTGAGCCTGGCGCCTTGGGCAAGGCCATGGTCTTCGGCCCTCACATGGAGAATTTCGAATCGATTGCCGCGGAATTTGTGAAGCGCGAAGCGGCCATGCAGGTGCGTGGCGAGGCGGAACTCGAAACGGCGCTGGAATTGTTGATTTCGGATCCAGGCCGGCGGCAGCGCATGGGGGAGCGGGCGGCGGAAGTGGTGCAAGAGAATCGAGGCGCGTTGGAGCGGACCCTCGAGATGATTTTGGAACCGTTGGAGCAGACCGAGTTGGCACCACTGCTGGCCACCAAACGAGTTTCGGCGTCGGC
>VHDF01000049.1 GCA_016871495.1 Verrucomicrobiota bacterium
TAGACCACTTTGTCTCCTTCCGTTCGACACGCCAGATCGCGGTTGAGCTCCACAGACCCGGCAGGAAACATCGGTCATTGAACTTGCGGCATTCACCTATTCACCGCCACCACCCCCATCCTTGAAAGTCGAAAATGTCCCTCTTGGTCTCAATTCCATTCCACTCCACCCAATCTTTCCCCGCATGAGGTCAGGATGTCTGAGGCTGCGAAGGAGGCACGGGACGTCCGATGGGTTTCAATCGTTCCCTCAGCATATCCCCACGCAACAAGTCCCGCTCTTCGGCCGAAAGCTTCTCAGCGTAGCCCTTCTGCAAATGAGCGGGCTGGGTCAAGATAAAGAGCTCGTCGACCAAAGCACGCTCGGCCCCCTGGAACATTCCCAAATCCACTCCGAGGCGGAACAGCGAGAGCAAATTCATGGTTTCCTTGGAGGAAACGCTAAAAGCGTTCGAAAGGATGCCGTAAGCCCGGCCAATGTGGTTGAACACCATCTTCGACCGGTTTTCGAGCAGCGTCACCCGCGCGTTTTCCTCATGCTCGATGAGTTGGAGCAGCACCTTGTTCAATCGCTCGACGATCTCGCGCTCCTCCTCGCCCAAAGTCATCTGGTTGGAAACTTGGAACACATTCCCCAGCGCCTCGGTCCCTTCCCCATAAAGCCCACGCACGGCGAGGCCCAGCTTGTTCACCGCCTGAATGATCGGATTGATCTGCTCGGCCAGCACCAGCGCCGGCAAATGAAGCATCGCGCTGACGCGAATGCCGGTGCCCAGATTCGTGGGACAAGCCGTCAGATAGCCCCAATCGCTGCCAAACGCGTAGTCCACCTTGGTCTCCAGCGCGCTGTCAAACTGGTCGATGGCCGCCCAGGCCTGCTTGATCTGCAATCCCGGCCGCAAAGCCTGCATGCGCAAATGATCCTCCTCGTTGATCATCACGCAAATCGACTCGTCCCGATTCAGCGCCAAACCGCTGCCGGCCCCCTTGGCCGCGTGCTCGCGGCTGATGAGATGACGCTCGACCAGGATCTGCTTGTCCAGCGCGCCCAGGCGGTCCATGGAAGCCGACAACGCTCCGGTCATTTGCGGGAGCCCCTCGACGGCGGGCTGCAGCAGTTCAAGCACGCGCAGCCGGTCCTGCTTCTTCGCATGCGTCGGAAACGCGTACCCATTGACGTTTCGGGCCAGCCGGACACGGCTGGTCATCACGATGCGGTCATAGGGCCCGGTTCGTCGGCAGGACTCGGCGGGCGACACCAGAAACTCTTCCAAGTTCAAACCCATAAACTAAGCCGCGGGCGCGTTCGTGAGAGCGGTCTTCAGCCGCTTGATTTCGTCTCGCAAGACCACCGCCTGCTCAAAGTCTTCTTTGGCCACCGCCGCGTCGAGGCGGGAGGTCAGTTCCTGCAGCTTCTCGCCAAGCTCCCGGCTGTGCTGGCGGGATTGGGGCACTTTGCCAACATGGCGAACTCCCTTGTGCATGGTCTTGAGGAGGGTGGGAAGCTGTTCCTGAAAGGTCTCGTAACACATCGGGCAGCCCAGACGCCCGTTCTTCTTGAATTCGGCATGGGTGTAACCGCACTGCGCGCAGGAAACGTCGCTCGATGCCGAAACCTCCGCCTCTTGAGCGCTCCCCAGCCCAAGCAACAAATCAGCCAGGGAAAATCCCGTGGGGTCATCGGCCCCCTTTTCTTTGGAGCAAGCCTCGCACAGATCCACCTTTTTCGTGACCCCTTCGACAATCTGGGTCAGGTGGACCTTGGCTTCGTTCTTTTTGCAGAAGTCACAAAACATGATTCAATCCATAGCATAACCGGCCAACCCCCGCACTCGAAATACCGCCGCCCGCACGGGAGGACTGGCCCTTAGGAAACGCGCCGTTTCGATCTCTCCGGAAAAATCGGCTCTCCAGACGCCAGGGTCAAGCCGTGGTATCGCTGAACCAAATCGCGAGTCACCGGACCCGGCTTCCCATCACCGATCACACGTCCATCGACTTTGACCACCGGGATAAGCTCGGCGCCGGTCCCGGTGAGAAAACACTCGTCGGCATTAAAGACATCGTAGCGCGTCAAATTGGGTTCCTCGACCGCGATGCCTTTCTCCCGGGCCAACTCGATCACCACCCCGCGGGTGATTCCATACAGCGCCCCAGCCGACAAGGGGGGCGTGAACATGCGGCCCGATTTCACCAAGAATAAATTGTCCCCGGTGCATTCCGCCACATAGCCGTCCGAATTCAACATGATCGCCTCCTCCACCCCCCCGATGTTGGCCTCGATCTTGGCGAGAATGTTGTTCAAATAGTTGAGCGACTTGATGGCCGGATTAACCGCATTGTGCAAATTCCGGGTCGTGGCCACCGTGATGATGTCCATGCCCTTCTCATACAAAGAAGGCGGATAAAGTTGAATCTTCCCCGCGATAATGATCACCGAGGGGTTCTTGCAGCGGTTCGGATTGAGCCCCAGCGTCCCCACCCCGCGCGTCACCACCAGCCGGATGTAGCCCTCCCGCAGGTTGTTCGCGCGGCACGTCGCCACCACCGCATCCATGATCTCCCGGTGCGTCATGGGAATCTCCAGCAAGATCGCCTTCGCTGAATAAAACAGCCGGTCGATGTGCTCCTTGAGTTTGAAGACACGCCCCCCGTAAGCCCGAATCCCCTCGAAGATGCCATCCCCATAGAGCAACCCATGGTCAAACACGGAAATTTTGGCGTCCCGCTCGCGGTAAAGTTTGCCGTCGATAAAAATTTTCATGACACGCGCGCGGAGCCTACCGGAGCGAGCCAAAGCGGTGCAATGGCGGAGTTCCCGGGCCTGGATTTGCCGGTGCATCCAGAGGCGGTCGGTGACTGGGCTGTCTTGGTAACGCAGACAGCCCTGTCTGCTGTTTCGCAGGCTGCCCAGCCTGCGGGGCGACGAAGGGAACCAGGCGCGTGGAGATCATGGAAGGGCCTCGTTCTTCACCCGCCGGGCCGACGGGCAGTCGGCGATACGGCAGGCTGGGCAGCCTGCGCCACACGACAGACAACTTCGGCATGCACGGTGGATTTGCGGTTCGACATTCGAACGCGGCCACGCCATCCCTTGAGGAATGCTCACCACCTCATGGAACCTCAGCCGACCCCACCCGCGAAATCCCAACCCGGGCGGTCTGCTTCTACCCGCCCTGGCCTGCCTGCTCGCCTCACTCCATCCAAACCTCGCCGCTCAATCGGCTGTGGCTCGCGGATTTCCCAACTCCCTCAAACCCGCCCTGTCCTCCATCGAGGCCCACCAAATCCTGGCCCACACCACCGTTCTCGCCTCCGACGAATTCGAGGGACGCGCGCCTGCCTCCCGCGGCGAAGAGCTCACCGTCGCTTATCTCCAAAACGCTTTCGCCAACATGGGGCTCAAACCGGGCCATACGGATGGCACTTTCATCCAGAAGGTTCCCCTCACCAGCACGAAATCGGAAATCCAAGCCCAACTGCATCTTCCCTCCGGCACGGTGGAACTGCAGCGCCCCCAGGATTACGTGGGCTGGTCACCGCGATACGAATCCCAAGTCGAAGTGGCCAAGAGCGAGCTTGTCTTCGTCGGCTACGGCGTCCTGGCTCCAGAGTACCAGTGGGACGACTACAAGGATCAGGACGTTCGGGGCAAGACGCTGGTCATGCTGGTCAACGATCCGGCGATTCCTGATCCCAAAGATCCCGCGAAACTGGATGACCGCCAGTTCAAGGGCCGCGCCATGACCTACTACGGACGCTGGACCTACAAATTCGAGATCGCCCAGACCAAGGGCGCCGCGGCCGCCATCCTCATCCATGAAACCGGCCCCGCCGGTTATCCTTACTTTGTCGTGATCAACAGTTGGAGCCGCGAGACCTTCGACCTCCGCGAACGAACCCAGCAGCCGATCGCCGTGGCTTCCTGGATGAGCCTGGAACGAGCTCGCTCGATGCTGGCCGCTTGTGGAGAAGATTTTGAAGCGCTCAAGCGCAAAGCCGTCCGGCGGGATTTTAAACCCGTCCCGCTTGGAGCCCAAGTCACTTTCAAAGTACGCAACACATTCAGGCAAGTGGAGTCTCAAAATGTCCTGGCCCGCCTCGAAGGCAGCGATCCCAAATTGAAGCAGGCGCACGTCATCTACACTTCACACTGGGATCATCTGGGCCAGGATCCCAAACTGTCTGGGGACACCATTTTCAACGGAGCGGCCGACAATGCTGTCGGCACCGCTTGTTTGCTCGAAATGGCGGAAGCCTTCACGCGGTTGAAAACGCCACCGAAACGATCGATCCTTTTCCTGGCGGTCACGGCTGAAGAGCAAGGCCTGCTGGGCTCGAAACACTACGCCTCCCACCCGGTCTATCCCTTGTCGCGAACGTTGGCCAATATCAACCTTGACGGCGCCAACACCTGGGGACGCACGGCCGACCTGGCCATCATCGGATTTGGAAATTCAACCCTGGACGATCTCGTCATCGCCGGAGCCCGGTTTCAAAATCGCGATGTGCGCCCGGAACCCACGCCGGAAAAAGGTTATTTCTACCGGTCCGACCATTTTGAATTCGCCAAAGTCGGAGTGCCCGCGCTCTACCTGGACAAAGAGGCCGTTGTTTATCTGGACCACCCCGGCGACTACGGCCGCCAAAAGCGGGAGGCTTACATCGAGAAAGATTACCACAAAGTCTCCGACCATGTGAGACCCGACTGGGATTTGACCGGTGCGGTGGAGGACGCGCAGTTGCTCACCTATGTCGGCTGGCGCGTCGCGCAAGGCTCGGAGTACCCGCGATGGAAGCCGGGAACGGAATTCAAAGCCCGCCGTGAAGCCATGCTCCGCTCCTCGACCGGCCGCTGACCTCAAATCATTTCTGCAAGGTATTCCTACGCCTCCTGCCCGCTACTTGAGGCCTGCATACACACGATGCACGTCGTCGTGATCGTCAAGCCCTTCCAGGAACGCCACGACCGATCGCCGCTGTTCTTCGGCCAACTCGACAAAGTTCTTCGCCAAGTAACGCATTTCTGAAGCCTGCACCACCCAGCCCGCCGCCCTCAACGCTTTCGCCACCGCGTCCAAATCGCGAATCTCCGTGATAAATCGGGCTCCCGTCTGACCTTCGGACACCTCCCCGCCTTCCAGCGGTTCCACGTTCTGCGCCCCCGCCTCGATGGCCGCGGCCTCAATATCCTGGCCCTCGCCACCCGGTCGCACCGCCTCCACCACACCCATGTGATCGAAAAAGAAAGCGACGCTGCCGGGATTGCCCAACTGGCCGGATTTGAACAGATTTCGAATCTCCGGCGCCGTCCGATTGCGGTTGTCCGTCAGGCACTCGACGATCACCGGCACCTTGTGCGGCGCGAACCCCTCGTAGGTCACCTGTTCGTACGTAATTTTTTCGTCGGTCAATCCCGCGCCCTTCTTGACGGCGCGATCGATCGTGTCCCGCGGAACCGAGGCCTTGCGGGCGGACTCCACCGCGGCGGAAAGCCGGGCGTTCAAGTCCGGATCCGCGCCGCCAAGCTTGGCGGCAACCATCAATTCCCGCACGAGCTTGCCAATCACTTGTCCACGCTTGGTCGCATTCGCGACGCGGCCCGCTTGTTTCCATTGAGCACCCACAGCCCGTTGATAATGCCTCGACCGCGAGAGATCAACGTGTTTGCGGTGAAATGTCGAAACCGCCACACCTAGAGGTCGATCTGCCAAACCCGAGCAAAACCCCTCGCGATGAAGCCCGTCTTCAGACCCAATTCGGAAAAACCAGGCCGCTGGCTACGATTCACTCTCGCAGCCGCCCTGGCCATCGGCGAGACGGACAACGACCGCGCCCGCGAAGCTTTGCGATGGCTGGTGCGCCTCGTCTTCCTGGCCCTGCCGGAAAACGGACGCCTTCGGGCCGGCTTTGGCGAGTTCGCTCGGAATGTTCGGGCAGACGCTGGAGGGTAACGAAAGGCGCGAGGAGGCGCTGGCCAGTTTTGCCGAAGGCGTGCGCTTGCTCACACCACATTTTCAGGCGCTCCCTGCCGCCCATGCGTCGCTCATGCAGGGGCTGGCGCAGGAGTATCAGCGCCTGGCGCAAGCCCTCAACCAGCCGACGGACGAGGCGCTGCTCGCGCCGGTGGCCGCAATCTTCGCGCGGCTGCAAGCGCCGGCTCCAGCCGGGACGACGAACCAATCGCCACCGTCGACTTGAGCCACCGGCCACGGACCGGGCACTGATCAGCGAACTGAGACTGGGCCTTGGCCTCACGGTGATCCTGCGCCCAGTAACGAGCGCGGCGGGATCGATACCAGCGAGAGCTTTCGAAACGATTCAACTCGGCTGCTTCGATTTCGCGCGCTTTGGTTTGTCTTTGGACGCCAGGGCCTCAGGACGGGCGGTGAGGCGTTCCAGCAGCGCGAGCGCAATGGTCTGGCGCTCTGGAGCGAGGGTTTGGAGATGCTCGCGGTGATCGTGGGCCACGAAGGCGTCGCGCACGGTTTGGAAGGGCGTGGCGTCCGGCAGCGAATCCAGCAGGGCCAGTGCCTCGGCGGGCTTGGTCAGACGGGCCAGACGGAGCAAGCCGTCCACGGTGAAGTCAAAGACGTCGTCGGCACTGGGATGGGTGAGGCACCACGCGACCAGGGAGGGCAGCAAGCCCTGCCAGTCCCCGGCTTGTTCGCCGCAAACCTGAAGGAACATGTGCCGTGCGAAGCCATGGCCCGGCTTGAGTGAAACCCCTCTCGTGGCGCAGGCACGGGCTTCCGCGTGGTGGGTGCCGGTCCGGCTGAGGATCTGAGCCAGGCCAGTCCACGGAGACGCATATTCCGGATCGAGTTCGATGGCCTTGCGGTAGGCGGACTCCGCGACGGTCCAAGCCTCCTTTTCCTTGAAGAAATCCGCGAGTTGACACCACCAGCTTGCCTGATCCGGCTTAAAGCCGAGCTTCTTCCTCAGTGCCTCTGGCATCGTCTTGCAGAAACCAATGATTCCGACCTTGGGCAGATCCGCCTGCGCCCGCTCGGGATTGAACCATTCGTCCAGCGATTCCCAGGCGGTGCTTTCCCATCCTTCGCGCAACGTGGCAGACATGAGTGCCCGGCGGTCCTCGCCTTCTTCCGCGCGGGCCAGCGCGCTGTGCAGCACCGAGTGGGCGTCGCGCCGTCCTTCGGGGCCGCACTCGGCACCTTCCCGCGCCGCCCGGGCCAGCACGTCCGCCGAGGCCCGGTCGGGAAACACAATGCGGACAAGGGCCACGAACCAGTCCAGCCGGTTCCGGGCCGCGCGTCCGTGGCGCATGAGGTAGTGGATGTTCGAGAAGCGGTCGGCGAGCAGGTAGGTCTTGCGCTTGGGCCCGCCCGCCGCTTCGCGCAGGAAGCCGGCCTTGACCAGCGTGCGAAGCTGGGCGCTCACCTGATTGCTGGGCAACCGGGTGGCGGTGGCCAGCGAGGCGACCTCGACCGGATCCCAGGCCAGCGCGACGGCGTCGAAGATGCGCTGCTGCTGCACCGGGAGCGCGTCCACGATGGCCTTGAAGTAGGGAGTGAACTCATCCATCAGCCGCTGCAGATCGGCGCGGATGTCGCCGCGCAACCCTTCGACCAGCAGACGGTAGAAGGTCTTCACCAGCCGGGGATTGCCGCCGGTGAGCAGATGCAGGGCGCGCACGGTGCCCTGCCGTTCCTGCAAGGTCTTCTCGATGGAGGCGTCGCCCCGGCTCTTCGCCAGAGCGAGCAGGCAGGTTTCCATTTCCTCGGCCGTCAGCGGGCGGAGTTCAAAGCAGCGGAAAAAGTCGTAGAACGGCTGGTCCACTGAGGTGATTTCATCGAAGTAACGCGTGGCCGCGCCGATGACCATGACGCGTGAATCTTGCATGAGGAAGGCGCGCAGCCTATGGAGCGGTGCGGGATCGGAGATGGAGCTGAGCACGTCGTTGAGGTTGTCGACGAGGAGCAAGGCCCGGCGACGGCCACGATCCACCAGTTGGAGGAAGGTTTCGCGGGCGCGGTCTTCGATGTCAGACGATGCCGTGACGAGAAGTTGATCAGCCAGCGTGCCGGGGGAATGGGTGACGTGTTCCCATTGGCGGAGGCATTCGAGCCAGAAGTCCGCCAAGTCGCCCACACGGCGACTTTCCTCATCGAACACGACGGGCTGCCAGCCCGATGCGAGGGTCGTGTCGCGGTTGACCCGATGCGCGATGGCCCAGAGCGTGGTGGTCTTGCCCATGCCGCGCGCACCGATGAGCAGGCAGTGTTGCTGGGGCTGTCCGGGCTTGTTGCCGCGGACAATGCCGAGGATCGTCTCCAGCATGGGCTGGCGGGCGGTGAACTGTGCGAGCAGATCTTCCGGCGCCAGCAGGGCTGGATTATAGAGGGCGAAAGCTTGTTGAGCCATGGGGTCAGTCGGTTTTGCGGAGCCAGAAATCCCGGAGGATGTTCGAACCAAAGCGAGTGCGGCGTGGAGCAGCGGTTTCTTGAAGCACGTAGCCGTCGTGTTTGAGCGTGTCGAGCACATGGTCGAGCTCCTCGATGCCTTCAGTCGTCTGACTTAACGCGGGTTCGAGTTTCTGGTGAAGAAGGTCAAAGTCCTCCCGGCTCAACCCGTTGTTGGAGCGGCAGACGGCTTTGAGAATCTCACGGCCCAGGCGGCGCTCGCTGTCGGAAAAGATGTCCTTCAACCGGTTGAACATGCCGTCGCAATACTGGTTGCGGCTGCCGTTGACTAACCGGTTGCGATAGATCGCTTCGAGCTCGGCCGTGGTGGGAGGTTTCTGGAATTCGCCGTCTTGGATTTCGGAGATGAAGAGTTGCAGCAAGATCGGCCAGTTCGCGCCGAGCAGGCTGAGGATTTTCTTCTGGCCCGGTTTACTGAGGGGGACGTCGTTGTGCTCCGCAAGGGTGGCCAGCAAGCCCAGCGCTTCCTCGTCGGTCAGCGGCGGAATTTCATGCGCGTCAAACTCGTTGATCGACGCAGCCAAACCAAGTTTCCGCACCACTCCCTTCAAGCCAATGGAGCCAGTCACCATAAACCGGACCTTTTTCCCTTCAGTTCATTCCGCGCGGCGCGAAACCAGTTGAGCACCGCTTCGACTTCGTCTCGGGATCGCTGCTTGGCAACGAGCTTGAGGAAGGTCGGAAACTCATCGGCGGGCTTTCGCCATCGGCAACCCTCGCTCGGAGCCCTCAACTCAACACTGGCCACACCGGGGACTTGAAGCTTCTCAATTCCAGACAGCAAAGCGGCGACTTTCCCTGTTGCTCGCGCGGCCCAACCCTTCGGTTGCTGCAAGGCTTCTCTGAGCTTGTCCAGCATGGCGGCCAGCCAGCCCTCGACGCTGTCATGCTTTTCCAAGTTCAGCAGGATCGGCAGGAAGTGGCCCGGGTTTGCCTCAATCTCTTCAAGGCACGAGGTCTTTCCCGTCCGGCGCGGGCCAAGGAAGGCCACGTTGTCCCGCGCGAGCGCACGGCGGAGTTTCGCGATCAGGGCGGGGCGTTTGTAGAAGTTTTCTCCCGTTGCCGGAGATCCGATTCGCAGTTCCATGCAAAGTATTCATTGCGCAATAAATTCATTGCGCAATAAAATTGTTGCACAAAGTTTGAGAGATGAGAAAAGCCGCCCCGGTTGCCACGAGGTGGCATGGCGAGCCACTTAGACCGGATATTTCATGCTGAGCTTGCATCCGCGACAGTACCCCGCGTGAGGGCACGCGGCCAACCATCGCGACTGCCTCCGTGTTTGTAGGCCCGGTGTCCTCACCGGGCGTCCCGTGCATGAAATATGCGGGTTAGACCGGACCTGCAGTTGCGGAATCAGAACCCCTGACCCGGCGCGGTATCAGGTTGAACCCACTTGGCGGTCAATGGGGCGGAGCTCGGGAGAATCGTTTCCTTTCAGGTGAACCAGCCGGGCAGCATGAGGACCGCCAACGGACATAGATTTGGAGACGGATATACCACGACGGTTGAACGGCGTGAAGATTTGCAAAGGCCTGGATGAGAAAGACATGACGAAGAACCCAAAAATCATTCTTAATATCCTTATCACAAGATACTTATGCCGTTCGAATAAAATTTACAAACATGAGTCTACATGTTGACACTCTAAATTTTATAGACAAAATTTATACATGAAGCTCTTCAATGAAATCGAACATGGCGATGGACCTCGAGAGGTTCGGGATGGTTTCTCTCAGTACATGGAGGCGGTGGGGAAGGTAGCTTTGTTGTCCCCTTCCGATGAAATCGAGCTGGGTGGTAAGATTCAAAAGGGAGATGACAGCGCACGCGAGAAGATGATCTGTGCCAACCTTCGCTTGGTTATCAAAATCGCGCGCGAGTACGAAAACCTCGGCCTCCCTCTTCTCGACCTCATCAATGAAGGAAATGTTGGTCTCATGAGGGCGGTGGACCGTTTCGATCCCACCAAAGGGGTGCGATTCAGCACCTACGGGGCGTGGTGGATTCGCCAGAGCGTCAGGCGCGCCGTGACAAACCAATCGAAAACTATCCGTCTCCCCATCTATGTCGTCGATCGCCTGGGTCAGATGACCCGCGTGGCGGCCAAATTGAAGGAACTGCTAGGCCGGGAGCCTGCCGACGAGGAGGTGGCCACGGAAATGGGCATCAGCCTGAGGCGGGTCACACGTCTGCGGAAGGCTTCCATCAACACGACTTCGCTCGACGCGCCTGTCGGCCCGGATCGAACGTTAACCTGGGCCGAATGGCTCAAAGATGAGAACTCCGTCTCGCCCAGCCACTTGGCCGACACCAGCGCCGAGATGAGACGCCTTTCCAACCTTCTAACGAGACTCCCGCCGCGCGAATCGTTCATCCTGAAATTGCGTTACGGACTCGACGACGGCCAGGAACAGACTTTGGAGGAGATCGCCGGGCGCATGGGCGTGACTCGCGAGCGCATCCGCCAATTGCAAAACACCGCCTTGCGAAAACTTCGAAAAATGTACGAAAAACCATCCCGTGCCACGGCTTGATCCAACCCACCATCCCCCCTACGGAACTGCCTCGATCCTCAGAGGAGAAGCTTCCTCAAGGAAGGTTCCACACTGGATTGAGCCCAAGACTGGAGCGTCATAGCTCAATTGCTTCACCGCCACGCGCCATGGACTCACCACCCCATCGCGGTAGATGAAGCGGAGACCGGAGGAATCGTTTGTGATGAGTTCATCAACCTGCGGAGCTTGAAGACCGACAAGACACAGCAATCCGGAGGCGGCCACCCCTGGGCAAATCGGCTACTTCATCGGCTGGCCTGTGGGCCACTCCTGGGTTAGGCGACGGGGCCCAGGGTCCCCAATGAGCTTGGGTCGGTCGAGGGTGGCCAGCTTGGTTTGGGATGCTGGCGGAGGCAGCCGGATCGCGAGGGTGGAGGCCGGATCCAGGGTGCGGTTTGAGCTCGTCTTTGGAAATCCCTCTTGCTTGCGCGAAGCTGCGGTTGGTAAACCGTAGCGGCTTCCGGGGGATCCGGGCGTTGGGAGATAGCTCTTAAAGTCGAGGAGCTGGTCCAATGCAAGCAGCTCATCGCCGAACATGGGAAAATCTCTCATCATAGCGGAAAAGCCGTCCGTGGCCTCGGATATCGCCAAGGCCTTGGGGGGCTTCGCCAAGAAGGACGATTATTTCGAAAGCGACCAGCATGTGATCTCGTCCGCCATCGGTCACTTGGTGGAGTTGCGCGTTCCGGAGGCCTACGAGGTGAAGCGCGGCAAGTGGAGTTTCGCCCAACTGCCCGTCATCCCTCCCGAATTCGATCTGGCTCCCATCGAGAAAGGCGAGGCGAGGCTCAAACTCCTCACGCGCTTGATCAAGCGCAAGGACGTGGACTCCCTCATCAACGCATGCGACGCCGGGCGCGAGGGGGAGCTGATTTTCCGCTACATCGTCCAGCACGCCAAAACGGACAAGCCGATGACCCGTCTTTGGCTGCAATCCATGACCCCCGCGGCCATTCGCGAGGGGTTTACGGCTTTGCGGGACGATCGTTCCATGCGCCCCCTGGCCGATGCTGCCATCTGCCGGTCGGAATCGGACTGGCTCGTTGGCATTAATGGCACCCGCGCCCTGACCGCTTTCAACTCCAAGACGGGCGGATTTCAGTTGACCACCGTGGGTCGCGTGCAAACCCCGACCCTGGCCATTATCGTCGAGCGCGAGGAGCGGATCAAACGATTCGTCGCCCGCGATTACTGGGAAGTCCACGCCACTTTCGTCGCCGCCTCCGGAGAATATGCCGGACGCTGGTTCGACGAGAAGTTCACCAAGGACAAAACGCGGGAGGCGGACGCCGAACTCAAACCTGAGCGGATTTGGAACCGGGCCCATGCGGAAGCGATTCGCGCCAAATGCGCCGGACGCTCCGGACTGGTCACCGAGGAAAGCAAACCCAGTACGCAGCTCTCCCCGCTCCTTTATGATCTTACCAGTTTGCAGCGCGAAGCGAACGGGCGCTTCGGCTTCTCGGCTTCCGCCACTCTCAAACTGGCTCAATCGCTTTACGAGCGGCACAAGGTCCTGACCTATCCCCGCACCGACTCCCGGGCCTTGCCTGAAGACTATCCGGCAACCGTGCGCAAGACGCTCGACTCCATGGAGGGATCCGCTTACGGCTCCTTTGCGAATCGCATTTTGGAAGAGGGCTGGGTCAAGCCGAACAAGCGCATCTTCAACAACGCGAAAGTTTCGGACCATTTTGCCATCATCCCCACTTCGATCGCTCCCAAGCATTTGAGCGAACCCGAAGCCAAGCTTTACGATCTGGTGGCGAAACGGTTCCTGGCGGTGTTCTTCCCCGCCGCCGAATTCCTGGTCACCACCCGCATCACGCGGGTCGAAGAGGAAGCCTTCAAGACCGAGGGCAAGGTGATGGTGCAAGCCGGCTGGCTCGCGGTGTATGGAAGGGACATCGAAGGCGACGACGCGCCCAGTCTGGCCCCGGTCAAACCGAATGAATCCGTCCTCGCCAAGACCGTGGAAGTCAAAGAGCTGCAAACCAAGCCGCCGGCCCGTTACACGGAGGCCACGCTGCTCACGGCGATGGAGGGCGCCGGCAAGTTGATCGAGGACGAAGAGCTGCGCGAGGCGATGAGCGCGAAGGGCCTGGGCACACCGGCCACCCGGGCGGCCATTATCGAAGGACTGCTTTACGAGAAGTACCTGCTCCGCCTGGGACGAGAATTGCAACCCACAGCGAAGGCCTTTTCCTTGATCACGCTGCTGCGCGGTTTGGAAATTCCCGAGCTCTGCTCCCTAGAGCTGACCGGCAACTGGGAGTTCAAACTGAAGCAAATTGAGCAGGGCGGCCTCCGCCGCGCCGAATTCATGTCGGAAATCGCCGTCATGACGCGCCGCATCGTGGAGCAGGCCAGGAAACATGAGAGCGACACGGTTCCCGGAGATTTCAGCGAACTCAAAGTGCCGTGTCCCAAGTGCGGCGGCACCATCAAGGAGAATTACAAGAAGTTCCAGTGCCAGCGTTGCGAATTCGCACTCTGGAAAATTGTCGCGGGTCGGCAGTTCGAAATCGCGGAGATCGAAGAACTCATCACACAACGCAAGGTTGGCCCCATCCAGGGTTTCCGCAGCAAAATGGGCAAACCTTTCGCCGCCGTCATCAAACTGAATCCCGACCTCAAACCGGAATTCGATTTTGGACCGGGGTCGGGGGGAGCCGACGGCCAGGCGGAGGCGATCGATTTCTCGAACCAAGAACCGATGGGCATCTGTCCCAAGTGCGGCGCCAAGGTCTTCGAACACAACATGAGCTATCTGTGCGAGAAAAGCACCGGACCCGCCAAGAGCTGCGACTTTCGTTCCGGCAAGATCATTCTCCAGCGGCCCATTGAGCCCGACCAAATGCGCAAGCTTCTGGCCGGCCGGCGCACGGATCTGCTTCATAAATTTATTTCCAAGAAAGGGCGTCCGTTTTCCGCCTTCCTCGTGGTGGGTGAGGGAGGCAAGGTCGGATTTGAGTTCGCACCGCGCGAACCCAAGGCCCGCAAAACCGGCGGAACGCCGGGAACAACAGCGGCGGCACCTGCCGCGGACTCCCCCGCCTGAAGCTGTGATCCTTGCTCTCCTCACCGGTCTCTCCGCGGGCGCGTATCACGTACTGGCGGGTCCGGATCACCTGGCCGCTGTGGCTCCCCTGGCGGCATCATCTCGAGTGCAAACGTGGCGGCTGGGATTGCGGTGGGGCGCGGGACACGCCGGAGGGGTGGCTTTGGTGGGACTCGCGGCGCTGTTTGTCCGCGAATGGGTGGCGGTTGAGAACCTCTCGGACGTCAGTGAAAGGTTGGTGGGCGTGCTGCTGATCGCCCTTGGTTTGTGGGGACTCCGCCAAGCCTGGAAGAAGCGCCTGCACGGGCACCGCCACGATCACGACGGACGACGCCACTGGCACGTGCACCTCCACGGCCAGGCCGATCGCCACCATGTCCATGACGAGAACACGCCGCATCAGCACACGCATACCGCGCTGGCCGTGGGCACGCTGCATGGCCTGGCCGGTGGCTCGCATTTCCTGGCCGTGCTCCCGGCGATGGCCTTTCGTTCCACCGCGGAAGCCATGGCCTACTTGTTGGCCTATGGTTTGGGCACCGCCACCACCATGGCCGGGTTCGCCGCCGTGATTGGATGGACCTTTCAGGGCGCCGCGCGGAGAAGCGCCCTCCTTTACCGGCGTGGCATGGCGGCCTGCTCCGTCGCCACGTTGATGACCGGCGCGTACTGGCTGCTCATTTGACCCGAGGCCGCAAGTCTCAGAACTCCTGATCTGGCGTGGAATCAGTTTGAGCCCGCTTGGCGATCGATGAGGCGGAGGTCGGAAGAATCGTTTCGGTTCCGGTGAACAAGCCGCGGAGCTTGAAGACCACCGGGGGACAGAGATTCGGAAGCGGACATGTCCAATGCTTGAGGGTTCTCAGCAAGAGGCATGAGCCGAAAGATGACGAAAGAATTTCTCGCCGCTGCTGAGTTGCCGTTTCCAGGTTGAATCGCGCCAAGCCCGCTGGCAGCGTCTCGTCGTGACGCATCTTCCGCGCGCCAAAGAAGTTTTCCGGATCGAACTGGCGGGTATACGGGCGGTGGCTCAACACCTCGACGGCACCTTCGACCGCGCCATCGAGGCCATGACGGAGACGCTGGAGCGCCGCGGCAAAATCGTTCTCGTTGGCGTCGGCAAGTCGGGGTCCATCGGCAAGAAAATCGCCGCCACCTTGACCAGCACCGGAGCGCCCGCGGTGACGCTCGATCCCGTTGATGCCCTTCATGGAGATCTGGGGTTGCTCGGAGAGGGCGATCTCGTTCTGGCGCTGAGCTACTCGGGGGAAACGGAGGAATTGCTCAACCTGCTTCCCGCGCTGAAGCGGCTTTCGATCACGCTGATTGCCTTGACCGGCAATCCGCGCGGCACTCTGGCCCGGCATAGCCAGATCGTGCTGAACACCCGGGTGCCTCGCGAAGCTTGCCCTTTCAACCTCGCGCCCACCGCCAGCAGCACCGCGACCTTGGTCCTGGGCGACGCCTTGGCCATGGCCTTGCTGCAAGCGCGCGGATTTCGCAAACAAGACTTCGCGCATCGCCATCCTTCCGGCACCTTGGGGCGTTCTCTTCTGGAAAAGGTGAAGGACATCATGCGCCAGGGCGAAAGGCACGCCGTGTGCCCGGAATCCACACCCGTAAAAACGGCCTTGTTGAAAATGACCCAGGCCAAGAGCGGCGTGGTGTGCGCGATCGACCGGCGGGGGCGCCTCTCCGGCGTCTTTACCGATGGCGATTTGCGCCGCTTGATGGCCCGGCCCCATCACTCGCTCGACGCCCCCTTGCGGACCGTGATGACCCGGCACCCCGTGCATGTCAGAGAAGAGGCGCTGGCAGCCGAAGCCGTCGCCATCTTCAACCGACGCAAGATTGACGACCTGGTGGTGGTGAACCGAAAGGGCGAACCCGTCGGACACATCGATTCCCAGGATCTCGCCCGCTTGAATCTCTAGTGACCCCTTTTTACCAACGCTTGGCCGAGGCCCTCAAGGAATCCGATCCCTTCGCGCTGGCGCTCATCTCCGGCGTTCGCGGGTCGAGTCCCCAGAAACAAGGCGCCAAAGCGCTTTTCTTCGCCGATGGCACGATCGCGGGCACGCTTGGAGGAGGATGTCTCGAGGCTGAGATTCAGGATCGAGCAAGACGTGCGATCAGAACCGGCGCTCCCGCGACCTTCGAACTCGTCCTCGATCATGACTTCGGATGGGACGACGGCCTGATTTGTGGCGGTCAAGTCGAGGGCCTGATCTTGCCTGCCGTGCGGGAAGCAAGCGATCTCTGGAACCAGATCGCTTCCGCCACCTCGCCCGTTTCTTGGGGAGTCCGGTCCGATTTTTCCATCGTTCCGTGTTCCTCCGCGCCCGCTCCGTCCGTCGCGAGCAACGCGTGGCGTTACATGGAAACGGTGCATCCCCGTGAGGCGTTGTGGATCGCGGGATCGGGACACATTGCCCAGGCGGTGGCGGAGTTTGCCCATCGGCTCGAATTCGAAGTCTCCGTCTTCGACGACCGCCCGGCGCTCGCGAATCGCGTCTGTTTTCCGCACGCCTCGCGGTTCCGCGTCGATTCCTGGGAACGTTTGCTTGAAGATGTCCCCGTCGGACCGCCCGCCTACGGACTCATTGTGACGCGAGGACACCAGCACGACGCCCTGGTGCTCAAGGCCTGGCTTGCGCGGCCCTTCGTCTTCCTCGGCATGATCGGGAGCCGGCGAAAAGCCCGCATGCTTCGCGAACGATTCATCCAGGAGGGTTGGGCGACGGAATCGACCTGGGCGAAACTCTCATGTCCGGTCGGCATCGACTTGCCCGGCACATCCGTTTCCGAGATCGCAATCAGTATTGTCGCGGAGCTGATCCAGCGCCGGGCCGCTCATCGAACCTCACAACTTCATCCAAGCGCGCAATGGGTCGCTCTCCCGGGGAGTCGTCGCATGACGCCTGACTCGAAAACGGGCTCGCCGCGGTCCGTTCCGATAAGCTTTGGCGAATACGGCGCCGTGATCCTGGCCGCGGGTGCTTCCACGCGCATGGGATGCCCCAAGATGCTGCTGCCTTGGGGCAAGAGCACGGTCATTCAATCACTGGTGGAACAATGGCTGCGCGTCGGCGTGCAACAAGTGCTCGTGGTCATCCGGGCGGACGACGAACCACTGCGGAAGCATTTGGTTGAGGGGTCCACGTGGCGGGCGAGCGACGGCCGGGCCCGGATCTTGGAAAACAGCGCGGCGGAGCAAGGGATGTGGAGCTCTGTTCTCTGCGCGTCAAACTGGGGTGGATGGATTCCTTCGGTGCGCGGCATCGCCATTGCATTGGGAGATCAGCCGCATTTGGAGGATTACTTGCTGGACCAATTGCTCATGCTCCATCGCGAGGCTCGCGGCGGCAGGAGCGTGGCGCGGCCCCGGGTGCGGGGTCAATCAGGCCACCCGGTGGTGTTGGCGCGGGAGGATTTGCAGTCGGCCTCGCTCGGTGGCGCGGCGCACCTGAAGGACCACCTGGAACGGCTTCGTGACCGGTGGAGCTTTCTGGAGGTGGAAGATTCCGCGTGCCTGCACGACATGGACGTTCCTGAGGATTATCGCGAATTGATCGCGCTCAAAAGTGTTCGTTCGAGCCCATCACCATCATCGTTGGATGCGTGAACACGAATGAAAAACAGAATCTTGTCATCTGTTCGTCGCTCTTTTGTTGCAATTCGCGTCCTCCTTCGATAAATAATGGCGCGTCCACAAATCCAAAACAATCAAACCAACTCTCCCGCACTTCGCGGGTCTCGATCGGAGGTGAGTGCCTCGTGCCAGCAGCCAAGAAAAAAGCAGCAGCTAAGAAGCCAGCCAAGAAAGCAGCAGCCAAGAAAAAGTAGCCGAATCCGATTACTTTCTTGAATTCACCACCTGCAAGGCCGCCGCGGGATTTGGACAACCCCCGCTACGCCTTGCAGGTTTTTCTTTCCCTGCGTCCGACTTGATCCCGCCCGACCATGTCCAAACTCGTGTTTGATATCGAGACCACGGCCATTCCCATCGATGCCTTCGATGAAGCGCAGAGGGAATACTTGCTGCGCGATGCCGAACGTTTGCCGGACCTCGCCGCACGGGAACTGCGGAAGGCCGAGATCGTCCAGCAATGCAGCCTTTGGCCGCTCACCGCCCAAGTGCTTTGCATTGGCATGGTCAATGTCGAGAGCGGTCGCGGCCAGGCCCTCTTCCTGGCCGACGACTGTGAAGTTGAACCGAGCCCCGACAAGGTGGAATACGTTCCCTGCGCCGAGGAAGCCGAGTTGCTGTCCGCGTTCTGGGACATTGCGCCCAAGTTCGACCATATCGTCACCTTCAATGGACGCTCGTTCGATGTGCCTTTCCTGTATTTGCGATCGGCTTTGCTGGCCGTTCCCATTACGCGCAAGGATTGGCTGGGCTACCGGTTTCAGACTGAGCCGCACTGCGACTTGGCCGAACAACTGACCTTTTATGGGGTCAGCGGACGCGAAGGCGCGGCGCGGCGGTTCAATCTGGACTTTTACTGCAAAGCGTTCGGGTTGGATTCCCCGAAGAGCCACGGCGTGTCGGGGCTCGACGTCCGGCAGTTATTTGCCGAGGGACGGCACCGGGACATTGCCGACTATTGCATGCGCGACGTGTTCGCGACCGTCGAGCTCTACAAGATCTGGCGAGACCGGCTGGCCGGCATCAAGTAATTCCTCGAATCGAATCGACGTTCGGGTGTTGCTGCGGCGGGTCTGCGACACAGCCGCGCTCCGGCGTCTTCGGAGCGCGACGGTGCGGAAAGCCAGTCGCAGCAGACCGAGCAGAATCACTTTGCTTTGGGGGGACAATTACCCAGGGCAGCCACGCGTTGCGGGTCAACCCTGGTCTGAGTGATCCTTAATCCGGCCGTTGGCGATTCTGTAGGGACAGACATCTCAAAAGATGCCTCCAAGGCATACATTTCATAAATCCACTCGATCAATTGCCGTCACGAGTCGTTCGGAGTACTGCCCTCAGGCGGCTGCCACTGCGTGAATGCGGATCTCCCGAGGTGTCCATGCACCTCGGTTCCGGGGGGGCGGCGTTCCACCGCCGTCCCACCTTTTCAGAGGGTGATCAAGATGGGCTGCGGTGGAACGCAGCCCTCCCGGCGTGGTTCATCGTCCCAAGGCGCGTCCAAAATGGGAGGATCATGCGCCAGCCCATCGTGGACATTCGCGTGCAGACGCAAGCAGGTTACCACGCGTCAAGGGCTCACTCCACTTGCGATCGGGCCAATCGCCCGTCAACCAGACCAGACCCGGATGAGACGCCTGTTGAACGCTTGTCAAAAGCCATCTCGGCGAGGACAAATGCAGGCCATGAGCAAGCGCCTTGAGGCTATTTCGGACGAACTCGCGGAGTGGATCGCCCAACAAAAAATATTCTTTGTCGCCAGCGCCCCGCTTTCCGCCCAGGGCCACGTGAATTGTTCTCCCGAGGGGGGTGACAGTTTCAGGATCCTGGGGCCGCACTCCGCCGCCTACACCGACTACACGGGCAGCGGGGCCGAGACGGCGGCGCATCTCATGGAAAACGGGCGCATCACGATCATGTTCTGCTCCTTCACTGGACCGCCGCGCATTGTGAGACTGCACGGTTGCGGGAAAGCCGTCCTGCCGTGCGATCCCGCGTTCGCCTCCCTTGCCGGCGCTTTTCCCTCCCACCCCGGAATCAGAGCCATCATCCGGATCGGCGTGGAACGGGTTTCCACTTCGTGCGGATACGCGGTCCCGTTTTTCGATCATCAAGGCCCGCGGAAGACACTGGAAGACTGGGCTGGCGCGAAAGGTGAAGCCGGACTTCAAGCCTACCGGGCCGAGAAAAACCGGATCAGTCTCGACGGACTTCCCTCCCTGGCGCATGAAGCCCCGGGCGGAAATCTTCCCCTCACGTCATGACCCCGGTTCAGGGATCGCTTGATTGGACAGGGGGCCTCCGTTAGTTTCCCTTCATGGCTCTGCACAAGTTCTCCTCGGTCATCCCTTTTCCCGAAAGAGCGCTGGCCTCGGGCGATTTGGAAACTTCAGGAGAAGAAACCTGGTCGCCCAACACCGACCTCTACGTGAGTGGCGAGGGCGCGGTCATCACCATGGAACTGGCTGGAATCCGGCGGGAAGATTTGGAGCTTTCCGCCGATGGCCAGCGCTTGCGCGTGCGCGGCCTTCGAGGAGATGACTCCCGCCCGGGCGGTTGCAACTACCTCGCGATGGAGATTCATTACGGGGCATTTGAAAAAGCCCTCGACTTGCCGGCGGGTTACGATCTGACCCAGGCACGCGCCGTGTATCACAATGGCATCCTCCGCATCGAGGTGCCCAAACGGCCTGGCCCCGCCGGCGACCGCTCGATCACCGTTCAGTGAACGCCGTTGTAACATGAGTACTCCCGACACGGAGTTCATCAATATCCTCGATTCAAGCTCGAGTTTCGACACGGCCTTCACGACCAAGGCCAGTCCGAAAAGCCCGCCCTCCGAGCTGCCCATTCTGGGACTGTCGGACATCGTCATCTTCCCCGGCATGGTGGCGCCCCTGCTCGTGGAAAGCGCGGGCAGCATCCGGCTCGTCGATGACGCCGTGGCCGGGGATCGCTTTGTCGGACTGGTGTTGCAACGCAAACCCGAGGTGCAGGAACCCGTGCCGGCGGACCTCTACATCGCGGGTTGTCTCGCCCGCATTCGGAAAATGCTCAAGTTTCCGGACGGCACCGTGCGGGTCATGGTCGAGGGATTGCGCCGGTTCCGCATTCTCTCCTACGTCGCGGAATCGCCCTACTTGCGGGCGAAGATCGAGACCCAAAAGGATCAAGTAGAGGATACCCTTGAGCTCACGGCGTTGCGGCGAAACGTCCAGCAGCAGTTCCAGGAAATTATCGAGCATTCCCCGGCGCTTCCGGAGCAGGTCAAGGTCGCGGCCTTGAACACGGACAAGCCGGGCAAACTGACCGACTTGGCGGCGGCCAATGTCAATCTGACTTTGGCCGAGCGCCAGGAACTGCTGGAGCTCGTGGATGTCAAGGAACGGCTGACCCGCATGGTTCCCTGGCTCCGGCGCGAGGTTGAAGTGCTTCATCTGGGCTCGAAAATTCAACGCGAGGTCGCCTCGTCGATGTCGAAAAGCCAGCGCGATTTTTTCCTCCGCGAGCAGTTGCGCGCCATTCAACGCGAATTGGGCGACGCCGACCCGCTCGGCTCCGAAACCCAGTCCTTTCGCGACCGGCTTTCCGCCTTGTCGCTGCCCGAGGAGGCGCGCACCGTGGCCCAGCGGGAGATCGAGCGCATGCAATCCATCCCGCCCTCGGTGGCCGAATACACGGTCGCGAGAAATTACGTGGATTGGATTCTCGGTTTGCCGTGGGGAAAAGTGACGGAAGACAAGCTCGATCTGGCCGAGGCCGAAGCGATTTTGAATCGCGCTCATCACGGGCTGGCGAAAGTGAAGGACCGGTTGCTGGAGTTCATCGCCGTCGTCAAGTTGCGGCAAAAACACAAAGGTCCCGTGCTGTGTCTGATTGGCCCACCCGGCGTGGGCAAGACTTCCCTGGGACAAAGCGTGGCGGACGCTCTGGGCCGAAAGTTCATTCGTATCTCCCTGGGCGGCATGAGGGACGAGGCGGAAATCCGCGGCCACCGGCGCACCTATGTCGGAGCGATGCCCGGACGCATCATTCAGGGGCTTCGCCGGGTGGAAAGCTGCAATCCCGTCCTGCTGCTTGACGAGTTGGACAAGGTGGGTGCGGATTTTCGGGGTGACCCCGCGGCGGCACTGCTCGAAGTACTGGATCCGCAGCAGAACCACGCGTTCAACGATCACTACCTCGACCTTCCTTTTGATTTGTCGCGCGTGCTGTTCCTGGCCACGGCCAATTGGCTGGACCCCGTCCACGCGGCGTTGCGCGACCGCCTGGAGGTCATCGAGATTCCGAGCTACACCGCCGCCGAAAAACTCGACATTGCGCTGAAACATTTGCTGCCGCGGCAATTGACAGAGCACGGCCTCACGCGCCAGAACCTCGTGATGGACACCAGCGCGTTGCGCCACCTCGTCAGGGATTACACTCGAGAGGCTGGAGTTCGCCAACTGGAGCGGGAGATTGCGGCCGTGACGCGCAAAGTGGCCCGCCGCATCGCTTCCAATCCGTCCCAGACCATTCTGCGTGTCTCCGGCAAAAACCTGCGCGAATGGCTCGGATCTCCGAAGTTTGAAACCGGGAAGCACGAACGCGCGCCCGCCTTCGGTATGGCTACCGGCTTGGCCTGGACACCGGTGGGAGGTGAAATTCTTACCATCGAGGCGTCGAGCATGCCCGGCAAGGGCGATCTCATTCTCACCGGATCCCTGGGGGAAGTCATGAAGGAGAGTGCCCGGGCTGCCCTCAGCTACCTGCGAAGCCATGGTGAGGCGTTTGGCTTGAAAGCAGTGCCCTTCGAGAAGCTGGACCTGCACATCCATGTGCCGGCGGGGGCCACTCCGAAGGATGGTCCCAGCGCCGGCCTGGCGATCGTGATCGCCTTGGCCTCGCTGCTGGCGCGCCGACGGGCCGACAACACCCTGGCCATGACGGGAGAAATCAGTTTGCGGGGGAGAGTGTTGCGAGTGGGTGGGATCAAGGAGAAATGCCTCGCCGCGGCGCGCTCCGGCATCACCGAGGTCATCCTGCCTTCGGAGAACCGGGTGGACTGGGAGGAAGTTCCGGAGGAAGTGCGACGCGCCGTCACTCCGATCTTCGTCAAAACCGTCGCCGAAGCTTTGCCTCACGCATTGCGCGTCAAGAAACACCGGCGCCAAAAATCAGCGGAAAAGAGATAGGATGCCATCGTGAAGCCTAGCAACCCGGGTTGGAGAAAAGAATCATTCGCACGGGTTCTGCTTCTCGGCGGCCTGCTGAGCTGCACATGGCTTGCGGCCGCGGCGCCCGATCTTTTTACAGCGGCCCGTGAGGGGCTATCGCTGGCGGCGCGCCTGCGGGAGCAACGCCCGCTGCCCGAAGCTTCGGGGAGCCTGACCACGCGCCGTGCCGATGGATCCCTCGTCGTTCATGATGTCCGGCTCAAAGTCGTCGAGCATGGAAGCAACCGTTGGAGCACGGTTTACGAGACGAACCCGCGCGGGACGGCCGGCCAGGGAACCAGCGAAAGACTTGAAGTCATCCGCGAATCTGGACAAGCCATTCGTTATCGCCTCGCGGCCGCACCCGGCGGGGAAGGCAAACCCGGTCCGGTCGCGGAAGTTTCGGGAGCGCAGGCGGCGGTGGCGTTCGCGCGGACCGATTTTTGGCTCAGCGATTTGGGCTTGGAGTTCCTCGCCTGGCCCGAGCAGCGGGTGCTTCGGAGCGAGATGAGGAAGAGCCGCTCCTGCAAAGTTCTCGAAAGTTTGAATCCGGGAAGGCAGGGAGAGGATTACGCGCGAGTGATTTCCTGGGTGGATATCGAAACGGGCAACTTGCTGCGAGCGGAAGCTTACGACGCCGCGGGCAAGCGCCGGAAGGAATTCTCCGTCAGCAAAGTCGGGAAAGCCCAGGGCCGCTGGCAGGTGAGAGAAATCCGCATTTACGACCACCGGGCCGATTCCACCACGACTCTGGAGTTCGAGCTCGATGTTCCGGAGCCCTAGCCGGGTGGTTCCCCCTCGGCTGGTTCAGGGAAAAGCGAACCATCGCGTTTCCCCAGCACGGAATGCTTACTTGGTCTTCGTTTCGCCTTCCTTTTTCTCCTCGGGTTTGGCGGCGGCTGAGGGAGGCGGCGCGTTTTCGTTGAGCTTCTTCAAGACGTCCTGGGTGATGTCGTATTGTCCGCTGTTAAAGACGACGACGGGAGTTTCATTGCGGCTTTCGGAGGCGGTGTCCAGAACGAGCGCGTATCCTTCAATCTTGGCCTTGGCATCCACCACTTCCTTGATCTCCTGGATGATTTTTTCGCGCATCCGCTTGTTCTGTTGCACAAATTGATCCTGGGCCTGCACGTCGTACTTGCGGATATTGGCCTCGATCTCCCGGATCTCCTCCAACTTGGCTTCCGCGGAGCGTTTGCGCTTGTCGCGTTCGTCGGAGGAAATGGAAGGATCCTTCGCGCCTTCCATGACCTTGTTGTATTCTTCCTGGGCCTTCTTGAAATCATCAAGCATGCCCTGGCGGAGTTTGAGGATATCCTGGCCGCGCTCCTTCAGTTTGACGTCGGCTTCCTTGGTCTTGTAATAGCCGTCGAAGACTTTGCGCAGATCGATGATGGCGACTTTTTGTTGCGCGAGGGCGGAACTGGCGAACAAGCCGGCAAGGGCGAGGATCAACAAGCGATGAGTTGGTTTCATGAGAATCGGCTAAAACACTTTGGAGTAACCCACCCCGAATTGGAAGCGGCCGCTGTCGCTGGTGAAGCGGTCGTGCGTGATGGGAATGCCGTAGTCCAGACGCAAAGGCGCGCCGAACTGGGGGATTTCGAGTCGAATGCCAAAACCGAAATTGTCGTAGTAAAACGGCTCCTCTCGGGAACGGTTGGGATTGAAACTGAACGAACTGCGATAGACGTTGCCGACGTCGTAAAAGGCCGCGAAACGAAGGCGTGAAATGATGGGAATGCTGTATTCCAGCGAACCGAACCAGTAAGTCTCACCGCCGATCGGCTCGCCGTTGATGTCCTTCGGCCCGGCGTGCCGGTATTTGTAACCGCGGAGCGTGTTGGCGCCGCCGAGGAACCAGCGGTCGAAAAGCGGAACCCGGTCGGAATCCCCATGCGATTCGACGGCACCGATATTGCCAGCGATCTCAATGATGTGGCTCGGCCAGAAGCCCCGGAAATACCAGGCCGTGTTGAAGTCGATCTTGTAAAAATCAGTGTCTCCCCCGAAAGGCCCGCCGGCATAGGCGGTTTCGATCGAGGAACGCTGGCCCTTGTTGGGGAGGCGCACGCTGTTGCGCGTGTCGTAGATGATGGAAGGCCCGACCTTCGAGACAAGCCGGCTGCCTTCCTCCCGCTTGAATTCGTCCGAGGCGTTGACGTCCACGTCCCGGATGTCGATGTTCTCGATCGTGTAGCTCAACCCGACGGCGAGGTCCCTCGTGATCGCCTTGACCAGGCCGAAGCGCGCCCCGGTCTGCTGCTGCTCATAAATGTCGCTCAGGTAATTCAACTCGCGGTGATAGAGGTCGACCTCAAAGCGCAGCCGTTGATTGAGAAACCAGGGCTCGACGAAGGAGATCACGAAATCTTTGCGGCGGGTTCCCAGCGTGGCGCGAATGCGGAACCGCTGGCCGCCGCCTCGGAAATAGGGTGGATTGAAAAGGTCGAAATTCCCCTGGGTCAGACCGACGAAACCAATCAGGTTGTCGATGGTGCTGAAGCCGGCCCCGATGTCGAACGAACCCGTGGTGCCCTCCTCCAGCGCCAGGACCAAATTCTTGCGGTTGGACACGTCGGTCGGCTCGATCTCGGTGTCGATCTTGGCGAAATACTGCATCTGCCCGAGAATGTTGGTGCTGTCTTTCACCCGCACCATGTCGAACACTTCCCCGGGGGAAATGGCCAACTCGCGCCGAATCACCCGGTCCTTGGTGATGGTGTTCCCCCGGATTTCAATCTTTTCGACGTAGGACTTGTCGCCCTCCTCGATGTCGTAGAGCATGTCAATCGTTCCCGTCTCAATGTTCGCGCTCTTAATCGGGCGGACGACGGTATCGATGTAGCCTCGGGAGCCATAAAAATCCGTCAGCGAGAGGTGATCCCTTTGCAGCGCTTTCGGAGTGAACGTTTGCCCGGGCGCCATTTTCAAAGCGGCAAGGAGATCGTTCGTCGGGAACAGCTTGTTTCCTTTGAACGACACCGTGCCGACTTTGTATTGCTTCCCTTCAAAGACGTCGAAATGGATGACCATGCGATGGGCGGAAACCTGGTCGAATCGGACATCTTTCAACTCGAAATCGACATAGCCCTCGCCTTGATAGAATTCCCGGATTCGCTCCTTGTCCTCGTCAAGCTGGTCGTCCTTCAACACCCCGCTCCCGGTGAGCCATGAGAACATCCAGTGGCGGCGGGTCTTGACCACCCTCCGCAGCTTCTTCTGCTTGAAGGCTTCCGCGGCGTCAAAATCGATACGCTCGATTTTCACTTTTGGAGACTCGGCGATTTCGAAGGTCACCGTGCCCCGTCCCGTGGCAGCCGTCACCACGGGAACCGCCTTGACTTCCGTCTTTTGGAGGCCGGCCTTCTGATACATCTTCTTAATTTCCAGCGCATCGAGGGCGAGCTTGGATTCATTCATGGGCTCGCCCACCTTCGAGGTAACCTTCTTTTGCAGCTTGGTCCGGCTGTACTTTTTATTCCCGTCGAAGCGGATGTCGGTCAGGAGCGGCTTGCCCTGGAGCACATAAGTCAGAACGACGCCGTCCGTTCCGGTCTCCTCCAGGCTGACCTGAATGTTGTAAAAGAAACCGGTCCCGTAGAGATTGTGGATATCGTTATCCACCGACGCCTTTTCGTAGGGCTCGTTGAGTTTGACCCGGATATTGGCCTTGGCGAGTTCGTCGCTGACAGCAGGAGGGCCGACGTGCTTGATCTGGATGCCGCGAACGGTGCGGCGAAGTTGGGCGTGGGAATCTCCAGGCCAGAGAACGATGGCGCAGGCGAAGAGGAGAACGCTGAGTCGGTGAAGTACGGTCATTGCGTGGGGGGAACGCGCCTCAAACGTCCTCGGCGGAAACCTTCGCGGCGCTTTCAAATCGTGTGTAGCCTTTCAAAAACGTCAAGTGAACATCGCCCGTGGGTCCATTTCGTTGCTTGGCAATCAGCAAGTTGACGGGGACCGCATCGGACTCAGCCTGTGTTGCGGGCTCATCTTCCTCACCGCGGCTGGGTTTGTAAAGTAGAGCGACAAGGTCGGCATCTTGTTCAATCGCGCCCGATTCGCGCAAGTCGGAGAGCCGGGGCTTGCGATCCTTGTCTTTCTCCAATTCCCGGTTCAACTGGCTCAAGACCACGACAGGCACGTTGAGTTCCTTGGCCAAAGCCTTGACCCCGTTGGAGATATCGGCGATTTCCTGCTGGCGGTTTTCGGCGCGCCTCGCCGTCGAATGCAGCAATTGGAGGTAGTCCACCACCAACAATTTGATGCCGTGTTGCTGGGCCATCCGCCGGGCGCGGGCGCGCATTTGCAAAATAGAGAGCCCTGGTGTGTCGTCGATGATGAGCGGTGCCCCCGCCAGTTTGCCCGCTGCCAGAGTGAGTTTGGGGAAATCGCGCTCGGCCAGAAAACCGTCGCGAATGTCCCGCAAGTTCACCCTGGCGCGCGAACAGAGCATGCGCAAGACGAGGGACTCCGCCGTCATTTCCAAACTGAACACACCCACCGGCAGCTTTTGATCCACGGCCACGGCCTCCGCGATGTTCATGGCCAAGGAGGTCTTGCCCATGCTGGGCCGGGCCGCGATGACGATCATTTCGCCGCCATGCAGCCCGCTCGTCATTTTGTCCAGATCCGGAAATCCCGTCCCAATGCCGGTCAACATCCCCTGACGCTGATGAAAATCCTCGATGGTGCTGATGGCCTTGTGAACCAATTCCTTGATGCCGCTCGCTCCGGCCTCCGTGCGCTCCTCACTGATGCGCAAAATATCCCGTTCGACCTCGTCCAGCAGGGCGTCCACCTCGCCCTCATGTTCATGGACCCGCCCGATCACGTCGGAGCAGGTGCGGATCATTTTGCGGAGGACGGATTTCTCGCGGAGAATTTCGAGATAATAAGGCAGGTGCGCGGCGGATGGAACGGCATCGACCAGCGCGGCGACATAGGCCAAGCCTCCGACCGCTTCGAGCTGGTTCTTGTCTTTCAGATGCTGCGGCACCGTGATGAGGTCAATGGCGAGCTTGGCGTCGTACATTTCGACGAGCGTCTCGTAGAGCGCACGGTGGCGGAGATCATAGAAGGATTCGGAGCCCGCTCTGAGTTTCTCGATGCAAAGTCCGATGTTTTCGGAAGGCGAGAGCAGGATGCAACCGAGCACGCCTTGCTCAGCCTCGTTGGAATGCGGGGGAAGGCGGTCGAGTCGCTGACCGGCGGCGGAGCTTGGGCGGACGCGCTTGGTTTTCTTCAGGTCGGCGGGAGGCGCGCCGGCGCCGGCTTCGGGCGTGTCGATCATCGAAGAAGGAAAACCGGGCCGGGCCGGAAAGACAACGTCAGGTTGTTGGAGTTATTCCCATCCAGGTTGTTCACGGATCAGGATGTTTGAAAACGATTCAAGGGCAAGGCCTTCGGAGCCGGCTTTCGGTGCTTCCGGAGGGTCACCCCCAAGTTATCCACAGCGGCCCGGGAGAATCGAAGTTTTTTTGAACAAATCGCCGCGGTCAGGCGTCACACCAATGCCCATCGGATTTTGGTTTTCCGATGGCCATTCCCGCGAGTTTTACTGGCGGGAACCGCCGGTCCGCCAGCGGTTCTGGCGGAAAGGAGGGTTGGTTTGGTTGTTTGGGTGGGCGGGTGCCGCGAGGCACCCGCCTTCTTTTTTCGTCAACGTTCGAAAGATCCTCAAACTCCCCCTGCTCTGAAAAGGAAGTCGCTCAACCCGCTCGCAACTTTTGGACTGGCTTCGGTGTATTCCATGGGGCCATCCGTCAACGGCCGCATTCCATTTCGGAAAAAAGCCGGATGCTTTTGAGCCGGATCGCACTCACCGGACTGGCGCCGGACGGCGCGGCCAGACAACCCCGGTAGCCTTCATCCGGGAGGAAGGGATGGAGGGTCCAATTCGCAGCAGGTTCTTGCGCCCCGCTGATCGCCATCAAGCGGCTGGTGCCATCGTGATCCACACGGGTCTCGATCCTCTCCGGCGCGAGCGAAAGTCCCGTTCCCAGGGCCTTGAGCACGCTTTCCTTGCGTGTCCAGCATTCGAAAAACGCGGCTTCCCGGCCGTGGGGTGGAATGCCGGCAATCCATTCCCGCTCGTGAAGCGTGAAAAAACGCTCCATGACGCCATTCGCGTCATGCATGGGGCGAATTCTTTCCACATCCACCCCGACTTCGCCAACTCGCGTGAACGCAAGGGCGCCAAACGCTCCAGAATGCGAAACATTGAAGTACCATGGAGTGTCCGGACAAGAGAGTTTCCCGTGCGGTCCGGCCTTGAATTCGACTTCAGCCGGTTCGCGGCGAATCAAACGGGCCGCGAGCATTCTCAACCAGGCGCGGGTTTGAACGAATCGAACCCGGTCTTCCCGCGCGCGAAAGCGCCCGGCCCGCTCGATTTCCAACGCATCGAGAACGCGCAGAAAGGGTGCCGGACTCTCCACCGACAAGTCGAATTCGAGCAAAAGCACCCTGGCTTCCATGGCGGTGGACTCGAAGGCCGCCGACCAGCTTGCGCCAGGGTCAAGCACTTGGACCGGGATCACAAATCAAAACAGGCGCACGCGGGCGTAGGAAATGGTTGAACTCTCCCCGGCGCGATGCCCAAGCATGTCGAGAAAACGGGACGGCTTGCTTCCGGCTCGAGGCGTGGCCGTGAAATAGCTGGTAAAAGGCTGGGCGAAGGGAATCGTGACGGGAGGCGAAAACGCGGCGTGGGCCCCGATTTCATGAACCCGATTCTCAGAGAGCGCGACACCGTTCGGTGCTTTTCCCGACCAATAATAGGCCACAAACAACCGGCGGCCGGGCGCCTCATGAAATCGCGCCGCGGAAGCCACCGGTCCGGGAGCCTGCTCGGTGGACTCAACCAGCGTGGCGCGCCGGACCCAGCGGCCATTCCGTAACACGCCGTAATAGAGACCGTGAGATTGCCTGGCCTGAGGAAAGAACGTCTCCCGCAATCGCTCGTCGATGGCGCGCTCCGTCCAGAGCAGATGAATCTCGCCCCGCGCTCCAACCCATAAATCGCACGGCCAGACAAAACCGCCGGTTTTGTCGCGACTGGCGATTTCGATCCAATCCGCGAAAGGCCTTTTCGCAGCATCCGGAGTCCAGGTGTAAAAGAGCCGGCGAAAATCGTAATCCCAAGCTTGTCCCGTCAGCTTTCGCTTGTGTTCACGCCAGGCTTGATAGGGCTCGAGCACGTCACTGACCCCGAAGAAATGCACGGCGCGTCCGGCGATCGCCACATTGGGATAACAGAGTCGAATGGGTTGAGGGGTGTCATACTCGGCACCCCAGGGCCATCGGAGCTGGCCTTGGGCGGTGCGCGATCCGTCCACCAGCGTCCATTCGGCATGTGTGTAACCGATGTTTTGGAACAGGATGTAGCTGTCGGTGAAAGGATCGGCGGCAAAACTCCGGTAGGAATGTTCCGTAAAACGGGGCTGGCCTTGCCAGCGAGGCTGCCATCGCGAGTCCGGCTCTCCCGACCCCTCCACCGGGAATCGATAGATCTCCGGGAGCGCGGGGCCTCCATTCGGCTCCGGCGGCCTGCCTAACGTGGGATTGGCTGACAACAACACGTTGCGGTTTTTCACCAGGACCAGGGGTGAAGGTTCGCGGGTCCTTCCGACGGGATCGGCCCAACGCTTCTGCCAACCCTGCTGATCGCGTTCGAGAAAGACCCAACGGCAGTTGTTTAATGGAGGTACGCCTTCGAGCGTTTCCAATCCGGCGGCAAAGACTTTGTCACCGGCTCGCACCAGGCTCGTGGAACCGGCACACCACATCGGCCCCGCCCCGTTTTGCGCAGGCTTGAACGCGTAAACGGTTTCCTCCACCTCCACTTTCGGCTGGAGGGGGTCCGAGGCGCCCTCCGCGCGGGTTGCGAATCCCAGGAGCACCGCAACCAGGAGGGCCGCCGGCGTGCCCATGAGTTTCGGGTGCGAAGGGAATCCTTCGTAAGTCAAACCCGGCTGCAAGCGTTCGTGCTTCATGACCACACTGTGGGGCAGAACCCGGGCGCCCGCTCCCACCTCAACGCCATACAACAGGAGCGCATTGCGCCCGATGCTGGCCCCGGCCCGGATCACAATGGGATCCATTTTCAAAACACGGTCTTCGAAAGTGTGGGCTTGAAACAATCCATCCACCGTCGCGCCGTCTTCAAAAACGAACATGTCGGGATCCGCCATGTCGTGGGCAAATTCTCCCCCAAAGACGACTCCCCGTCCAACCTTCATTCCGGTGCTTCGGAGCAGCCAGGGCAACAACGGGGTGCCTTCCACCAAGGCCACCAGGTCCACCGCAAGCAGGCTCCAACTCATGCACACAAAGTCCCATCGGCTCGCCCAACACGACCAAAGCGGGTGGAGTTGCGGGCGCACTTTTCCGAGCAACACCCATTTCAAAGCCAGCGCGGCCAGGAACGGCATCGCGATGGCCGCCAGTCCGAGCCAGGGCAGCCACAATCCGAACCACACGCTGGAAGGAAGCATGGAACTTCCCCAGGCCGCCCCCGCAATCCAAACTCCGCCCGCTGCCATCAGGGGAAGAGGCAGCGCGAAGCGGGCGCATTCCCAGAAGACACGGGAGCAAACCTTCACGAGAGAAGGGTGATGGGTGTCGCGCTGGTCGAATCCATGAACCTCCCGCCTCGGCAACGCAAAGGGAGGATCTCCGAACCAATCCTGGCCAGGTTTCAGATCGGCTCGTCCCGCCACCGTGCAAATACCAACCAGGATCCCCCCCGGCACGCTCTCGCCCAACCCCAACACGGCTCCATTTCCAATAAAGCTGTGGGAACCGATGCTCACCTTGTGCAGAAGGACTTCGCCCCTGGAGATACGGGGTCCGCCCGCATAAATGCCGTCGGCGCAAAACGCGTAGTCGCCGATCTCCAGCAGTTCCGGAAGACAATCGATCAAACCGCTCAATTCCGTGCCGCGCCCTACCCGCGCGCCCGCCAGACGCAGCCACCAAGGCCAGAAAAGTGTGCCATAAAGCCAGTCCCCGGCCCACTTGCACACGCCCGTCTTGATCCAGACTCGAATGAACTCGAAACTCCAGCGCGAGATCCTGCCCTCGGCAACGCGACCCAAAAGTCGAAGCAGGCCGGCCGCCAGCAACCAGGTCAACGGCACCGCGAGGATCTCCAAGACGGCCAGCCGGGCAAAGGACTGCCACGAGAAAGAAAGATTCCCGAACGAGGTGGCGCTCCCGAGACCCACCTCGTAACCCCAGACCAGCAGAGCGAGCTCGACCGGCAATGCCAGCACCCCAAACACCCCGGTAACCGCAAGCAGGGTCAGCAATCCATGGAGGCGCGGAGATCGGATTCCGGCCGAACCCTTTGAGCCATCCCTCCACGTCGAATGCCCGACCGGCCGCGCGGGGACCCCGCGCCAACACTCGCCGGCCGGCACATGAGTTCCAGGCTCCAGCGACGCCATGGCTTCAAGCGTCGCACCAGATTCCAGATGACAACGGGGTCCGATTCCACCGTGCAGTTCCACGGTCGCGGCGTCGTCAACGCGAACGGGAGCAAACCGGATGGTGCGAAACTCCAGCTCCATCAATCGGAGGCTGGCGTCCTGGTTCAGGGTCACGTCGTTGCCCAAGTCCAGAAGATCCCAACCGCCGTGGGAAAGATTAACCCCGCGGTGGATGTGAACGCGCTCGCCCACTCGCGCGCCCAGGGCGCGCAGCGCGTCACAGGCAAATTCAGTACCCGCCAGCAAATTCCATGGAATCGAGCGAGCGACCTGGTGGACGATCCAGTGCCGCAAATACAAACTCCCATAAACAGGCGCTTCACCCTCTTGATACCGCCCGATCAAGCAACGTTTGACGGCTGCGGTGAACACCACGAAAAACGGAGTCGCCAGCCACAGAACGGCTATGGCCATGGGGGCGAACGTCAGCACCAGCCCCGGCCAACCCATCCAGGCGTGAAGCCGAGGCAGGAGTTCCCAGCCCACAAGGTAACTCGCCGCGCCCGTCACCGCTAACAGCACGAAGACGAAACCACCTTGCACAAGTGTGGCGATCCCCATGGATCCCAAAGTCGCTGGCTCACGTTCTTCGATCATGGGCGCCGCCCGCCCCGTCTCCATCCGCTGCCCGATCCGCTCCAGGGTGCGGCCTTCGTAAACGTCTCGGACCGAGAGCGTCGATCGAGCATCCCAGTGACGAACCCTCGAGACCAAAAGGGCCG
>VHDF01000050.1 GCA_016871495.1 Verrucomicrobiota bacterium
GCTTCTCAACCACCGGCTACATGCTGGCGAGCCTCCGGCTTGCGACTGAGCCGCTTCACGTCACTCTGGTCTCACATCCCTTCTGCATCCGTCCCGAATCTCCCACTTGGGGTCAGGATGTCTGAGACTAGGCCTTCGGATCGAACGCTTCCCTCAATCCATCACCGACCTGTTGCAGCAGGGCCAGGGTCAGGACTAGCATGCCGCCCGGAAACACGAGGAGCCACCACGATATGCGAATCGGATTCAACTGCCCGGCCCCCTCCGCAATGAGTGTTCCCAAGCTGGCGTGCGGCGGCTGAATCCCGAGTCCGAGGTAACTCAGAAACGATTCATAAAGAATGATGCCAGGCACGGTGAGCATGAGATAAGCCAGCACCACTCCACTGAGCTGCGGCAGAACATGACGGCGCAACACATGCCAGCGCCCCCCGCCTAGCGCCCGGCTGGCTTCCACAAACGCGCGTTCCCGAATCGAGAGCACCTGGCCTCGAACCACACGCGCCATGGTCAGCCAGGAAACCGCTCCCAACCCGCCCAACAAAAAGAGCAGGCGGATCCACCCGCCCGCTTCCACGGCATGGGATCCTCCCCAGGACGCTTTCGCCGCATCCTCCAACACCGCCACCAACACAATGACCAGCAGGATCGAAGGCAAGGCATACAGCGCATCCACCAGACGCATGAGGATCGCGTCCAGTTTTCCGCCCCAGTAACCCGCGATCGCACCCACCGAAACACCGATCACCAGACTGACCATCGCCCCCACCAACCCCACCGCCACGGAAATCCTCGCCCCCGACAACACCCTGCTGAGCAGGTCCCGCCCATGCAGATCCGTCCCGAACCAGTGCTGGGCGCCGGGCGGCGACAGGTTGGCGTCGGTCAAACGCAACGCCTTGTCACCCAGCCAAGCCGGCCCGGCCCCAACCCAAACCGCCAGCGCCAAGAGCAAGACCGCCGAGTACTTCGCCGGTGCCCGCGACCAAAAATGACTCCATGCCCGCGACCATGGCCCCTGCCCGGTGCGTGTCCCTCCGCCGCCTGCGCGGATCCCTTGCGTCTTCGCCGATTCACCCATGGCGCACTTTGGGATCCAACACCGTGTAAGCCACATCCACCACGAGATTGAGCATCAACAAGAGAACGGCGTAAACGAGCACCAAACCCACCACCATCGTGTAATCCCGGTTCAGCGCGCTGTTCACCATGAACACTCCAATCCCCGGAATCTGAAACACATTCTCCACGACAAAAGAACCCGTGAGCAAGTCCGCCAGCAGCGGACCCGCATAAGAAACCACCGGAGTGGCTCCGATAGGCAACGCGTGACGCCAAATCAAACTCCCCTCGCCAACGCCCCGCGCCCGAGCAGCAGTCACAAAACTCGACCCGAACGCGTCCATCATGCCTTCACGCATCAAACGCGCGACGCGGCCGGCGAAGAAAATCCCCAGCGTGGCCACCGGCAAGACCGCGTGCCAGGGCGAATTCCACAGGCCCACCGGGAACCATCCCAGACCGACCGCGAAAACCAGAACCAGCAGGGGTCCCAACAGAAGCGCCGGAATGGAAATGCAAAGCAAAATGGCGCTTTCCGCGAGCCATCCCGAGGCGCGCCCGCGTCCTACCGCGGCCGCCACCCCCAAAGGAATCCCCAAAGCCAGCGCAAACAGGAACGCCATGACTCCCAGCATCATCGAAACCGGCAAGGCCTGGCTCAACACGTCGTTCACCGTATGATGCCGATATTTCAAGGACGGTCCCAAATCTCCCTTCACCAGCTGCGCCAAAAACCGGCCGTATTGTTTCCAAACGGGTTCATCCAAATGATAGCGCGCGCGCAACGCGTCGCGGGCTTCCTCGGATACCGCCGCGCGCGCAGTGTCGAAGGGTCCGCCCGGGGCCGCGCGAATCATGCCAAACACCACGAAGCTGATCCCCAAGAGGACCGGAATCATGGCCGCCAGCCGTTTCCAGACCTGCTGAAAGCTCACCGCCTCGCCCCCCTTCTCGCCACCGCTCTCAACGGATGTTCAGCCCTCAAGTTTGGATGAATCCCCTCAATCCGCCGAGGGTCGTGAATCTGCATGCCGGCATAGAAGTAGAGCGGTACGACGGGCATCTCTTGTTCCACGAGCAGCGTCTCGGCCTGCCGCAACAACTCGGCGCGCGCCGGGCCCGCGGGCTCGGCTCCGGCCCGCTTTAACAGCGTGTCATACTTCTCGTGCTTCCAACCCGTGCGATTGTTCAGGTTACCGCCGGCGAACAGATCGAGAAACGTGGTGGGATCATTGTAATCACCGATCCAACTGCTCCGGCTGATGTCGTAGTCCAACTGGCTCTGCGTATTCAGATAAACCTGCCATTCCTGGGGACGCAATTCAGCCCGCAACCCCAGCTCCTTCTCCCACATGGCCTGGATTTGCACCGCGATGTTCTCCTGCGATTTGCGGCTGTCGAAATGATAGTGGAACTTCGGAAAGCCCGCCCCTCCCGGAAAACCCGCCTCCGCCAGCAAGGCTCGCGCCCGATCCGGATCCACCGAAAGCCCCGGAGGCGAAACATAACCCGGCAAACCGGGCGGCACGAGATGGCCCGCCGGACGTTCCCCTCCGCGCGTGATCTGCTCCACAATCCTTCGTTTGTCGATCGCCAGCGCCAGCGCACGGCGCACCCGAGGATCATGAAACGGTTTGCGCGTGGTGTTGAACCGCAGGAAATAGGTCGCCAGATAATCGAAAGAATGAAAATCCGGCCGCTTCCGCAAGGTCTCCACCAGATCCGATGGAATCAAATCCTTGTCCCAAATCACGTCCGCCTGGCCGCTCAAGTAGAGGTTCAACGCCGTGGTCGGATGCGTGACGGGAAGCAAGTCGATCAAGGTCGATTTCACTCCCGCCGCGTCCCAGTAATGCGGATTCTTCCGCAGACGCACACGGTCGTTGAGCCGCCACTCCACCAGGGTATAAGCGCCGCTGGCAGGGGGTTGACCCTGCGTCAACCAAGCAGACCGATGCCGCTCAATGGACTGCTGGGGGACGACGGCCATGGGAGCGTAGGCGCACAGTTCGACGAAATAAGGCGCCGGGTTTTCCAGCTCCACCTCCAGATTCAGCTCATCCGACGCTTTCATCCCCACCTCGGCGCGGGATTTCACCGTGCCCGTTTGATAAGCTTCGGCGTTTCGAATAAGGTAGAAAGGACTCGAGTATTGGCTCCCCTCGACGGGATCGATCATCCGGAACCAGGAGTATAACACATCCTTCGTTCGGATGGGTTCGCCATTGGACCAACGGGCCTCGGATCGCAGCCGGAATCGATAGCGTCGTCCATTCTCGGAGAGGGTCCAACTCTCAGCCAACCCGGGTTCGGCCATTCCGTTGGTCGGGTTGTAGCGCGTGAGTCCTTCGAACAGGGCCTGCACGATCCGGCCCTCCGCCTCCCCGCTCATGACGGCGGGATCCAGCGATTCAGGCTCCTTGCCGTTGATGATGACCAAATCCGGGGCGGGACCTCGCCCGCCGCAGCCTGGGGTCAATCCGAGAAGGAACAGGAGCGGCAGAACCCAAATCCCACCTAATCGCCTGGGCTCTTCCAAACCGCATAAGGAAAGCGGGCGGCCGCGATTTGCGGCGAAATCCCGCCCTTCACCACTCCATGCCGCGCGGCCCCTCGGATTCGACGCGGGCGCGCGATTTCGCATGGGAGAAGTTTACTTGTTCGGCGCCGGAGCGGTCGCTGGGGGCGGAACTGGGGTTGGCGCAGTGGCCGGGGCCACCGCCGCAGCGGGCGTGGTCAAAGCGGGCGCGGCAGGTGCCGGGGTGGTCGCGCTGGGCAGCGTCAACGCGTTGGTTCCAGCAGTGGCGGTCGCGGGAGCCGCCGCGGAGGGGACCACAGCGGTGGTCTTCGACTTCTGCTCCAGCTTCTCCAACACGTTCCTCGATCCCGAGCTCGACTGCCGGGAATGCAGCACCGACAAGATCAAGCACAGGCCGAGGAAGGTCGCCGCCGTGTACTTGGTGATATGCGTGAGCGCCGTGCCCGAACCCGCGCCAAACAAGGCATCGGTCGTGCCCCCGCCGAACGCAGCGCCCATGCCGGCCTCCTTCTTTGGCAACTGAATCAAGACCAAGAGACCCAACAACAAGCTGGCAAGCACCAGCAATACCGTAAGAAAACCAATCAGAATGCTCATAAAATCAACTATATAGAGTTCTTCACAATATCCGAGAAACTGCGCGCTTCCAGCGAAGCGCCACCCACCAGCGCGCCATCCACGTCCGGAAGGCTCATCAACTCGCGGGCGTTGGCAGGCTTGACACTCCCGCCATACTGAATGCGCACCCTCCGGGCCACCGCTTCATCAAACAGAGAAGCCAGCAGCTTGCGGATCAACGCATGCACTTCTTGGGCTTGGGCGGACGTCGCAGTCCTGCCCGTGCCGATCGCCCAAACCGGTTCATAGGCCAAGACTGTCTCTTCCATTTGCGCTTTGGTCAAGCCGGCGAGGCTGCCGCGCACCTGGGACTCCACCACGGCCGCCGTTTGATTGGCCTCGCGTTCCTGGAGCGTCTCCCCCACGCAAACGATCGGCTTCAAGGTCGCCGCGTGCGCCGCAGCCGCCTTCCTGGCAATCAAAGCGTCCGATTCCTTTTGATACTGACGGCGCTCGGAATGTCCCAAAATCACGTAACGCACGTAGAATTCCTTCAGCATCTCGGCTGAAATCTCACCCGTATAAGCCCCGTTGGCATGCTCGCTCATGTTCTGAGCACCCAACCGAAGATTGGAATCCTTCAACACTTCAGAAACTCGCGCCAAGGCCGTGAAGGGCGGACACACAGCCACTTCCACCTCCTTGACAAGGCCGAGATCCCGATCAAGCGCTTGCGCCAGATCGAGCGCCTCCGCCGCCGTCTTGTTCATCTTCCAATTGCCCGCGATGAGTAATTTGCGTTCCTTGTCCATGTTGCTTCCTCCCTGATCCTGCTGTCTCGCTCGATCTTAGGGGCGATCATCCAACGCCGCCACCCCGGGCAAAACCTGGCCTTCCAGGAATTCCAAGCTCGCACCCCCCCCGGTGCTCATAAAGGTGACTCGAGATCCCAGCCCGGCTTGGTTCAAAGCTTTAACACTGTCCCCGCCGCCAATCAGGGACTTGGCGCCGTTCTTTTCCGTGGCTTCCACCACCGCTTGCGCAATGGCGTTGGTTCCAGCCGCGAAGCGCGGGTCCTCAAACATCCCCATCGGACCATTCCATAAAATCGTTTTCGCCGATCGGACCGCATCCGCAAAAACCTTCACCGTTTCCGGCCCGATATCGAGTCCTTCCTCGTGATCCGGAATCTGCGTGCCGGCATTGATCCTCGGATCCTTGAACTCCACGATCGGCTTGCTCTTCTTGTTCAACTTGTCGGTGACCACAGGGGTGGCGACCACGTTGTCCATCGGCAGTAGAAAACGGATCTTGCGCTGCTTGGCTTTCTCCAAGGCGTTCAAAGCAACCTGTGTCTTGTCCGCTTCCAGCAAGGATTTCCCCACCTTGTGGCCCAGAGCGTATCGAAACGTGTAGGCCATGCCGCCGCCAATGATGATCGTGTCGGCCTTTTCGAGCAACCGATCGATGACCCCGATCTTGTCGGAAACTTTGGCGCCCCCTAAAATGACCACGAAGGGCCTGGCCGGCGCCTCCAACTCGTCCCCGAGAAACTTGAGCTCCCGTTCCATGAGAAACCCGCCGGCACAAGCTCCTCCACGGGCCTTCACCAACTTGGCCACGCCTTCCGTCGAAGCATGCGCGCGATGGGCCGCGCCAAATGCGTCGTTCACATAAAGGTCGGCCAGAGAAGCCAGCTTCGCCGCGAAGGCCGGGTCGTTGGCTTCCTCCTCGTTGTGATACCGGACGTTCTCCAAAAGCAGAACTTCGCCGGGCTGCATGGCCCTCACTTGATTCTCAACCCCCTCACCAATGCAATCGTCGGCAAATCGAACCGGCTGGCCCAGCATCTCGGACAGTTTTTCCGCCACCGGCCGCAGCGAAGCACTAGGGTCTCGCTGTCCTTTGGGCCGTCCCAAGTGAGCCATCAAAATGATCTTGCCCCCCTGGCTGATCAACCACTTGAGGGTCTCGAGCGTTTCCTGAATCCGAGTCGCGTCCGTGATCACCATCCGCCCGCCGTCTTCCTTGAGCGGCACGTTGTAGTCCACGCGCATCAGGACGCGTTTTCCGCTCACGTTCAGCTCGCGAATGGAGGTTTTAGCCATCATAGAATCCGGACAAACAAGGGCGGGAGCATACCCAAGGCCAAAATCGAGTCAAAAGGAATTACCCGGCCCCATTTCGCTTCGGTGCATCCTGAAGTGGTTGGTAGGGCGGGCCTGTCCCAGCCCGCCGCCCACGGGATGCAAAACATCATGCTCCGGCGGCGCGCCGGGACGGACGCGCCCTACCTGCATCACCGACAACCTCTGGATGCGCCGTTTTCGCTTCTGATGTGGAGGCTCACCCCCCGGCAAACCGGCGCTTGCCTGCGAATGCCACTGCCCACAGCCTCGGCTCATGCGAACCCGCCGCTGCGCTTCACCCTGCGTTCTTCTCTTTTTGGCCTGGCTGACCATCGGGGCGCTCAGATCGCTTCCGCTGGAGGCCGCCTCTCCTGCTTTTCAGCCGCCCGGAGCCTATGCGCCGCCCCGCTTCGCGCAAACCGACCGAATCCACCGTGTGCTCGTTCTTTCCAACGAGATCCAGCGCATTTACGCCGACCACGCGCAAGCTCAACATTTTCCCGGAGCCGCCTGGGGGGTGGTGCTCGACGGACGACTCGTTCTTTCGGGGGCTTTCGGGCTGTCCGACTTGGCCGCCCAAACCCCGGCAAGTGCGCGCACGATCTTCCGCATCGCTTCCATGACCAAGAGCTTCACCGCCCTGGCCATCTTGAAACTGCGCGACCAAGGCCGCCTGAGTCTGGACGATCCCATCCGGCGCTTCATTCCCGAGTTCAAACGGATGAAACCCCTCACGCATGACGCCCCCGCGATCACCATCCGCCATCTGCTCACGCATGGCGCCGGATTTCCGGAAGATAATCCCTGGGGAGACCGCCAATTGAACGATTCAGAACACGACCTCTCCCAGCTCCTCGCCCAGGGCCTCTTTTTCTCCAATCCGCCCGGATCCGCCTTCGAATACAGCAACCTCGGCTACGCTCTGCTTGGACGCGTGGTCGCCCGCGTGTCGGGAATCTCGTGTCAAACCTACATCGACCGCCACATCTTGCGTCCTCTCCAGATGGAACAATCGGCGTGGGATTTTCGGAAAGTGCCCTCTGCCTTGCTCGCCCGCGGCTACCGCTGGGAAGAGGAACGGTGGAAAGAGGAAGCGCCCCTGGAGGATGGTTCCTATGCCGCCATGGGCGGGATGCTCTCCTCGGTGGAAGATTTCGCCCGTTACCTCGCGTTGCATCAGGAAGCGTGGCCGCCTCGCGAAGACAACGAGAACGGCTGGATTCGCCGCGCGACTCTTCGAGAGATGCATTTTCCATGGCGCCTCAGCCAGTGGTCCCCGCAAGCCACCCCTGCGAGCGGAGTTCTCTGCCCCACAATGTCCGCGTATGGTTATGGCCTGGCCTGGACTCTCGACTGCCACCAACGCGTCCGCGTCAGCCACAGCGGAGGCTTGCCCGGTTATGGCAGCCAGTGGGTGTTCTTTCCAGACTACGGCTTTGGATTGATCGGGCTGGCCAATCGCACTTACGCGGGCTGGTCGGCTGCGCATCGCACAGTCTTCGAATTGTTGCTGGGGCCGGGCGGCTTGGAACCGCGATCCAGGCCGGTTTCGCCCATCCTGAACTCCCGCCGCGAGTCCTTGATCCAACTCCTGCCCGCCTGGAAGGGCGCGGAAACCAGCGCCGTTTTCGCCGAAAACTTTTTCCAGGACAACCCGGTCCATTTGCTGCGAAAGACATCGCAAGATCTCTTTGCTCGGGCAGGCCGGATCTTGCGGACCACCCCAATCAAGCCCGACAATCAATTGCGGGGAACATTCGCGTTCGAAGGAGAACAAGGCAGCGTTGAGGCGTTCTTCACCTTGACTCCGGAGAATCCACCCTTGATTCAGGAGTTGAAGTTGAAGTTCGTGCCCCGGCCCTGAAGGAGCTTGGCTCGCGCCAATCGGCCGCGGCGATCTCCTTGCCCAGCCTGCCCAGCCTGCGGGGTGCGGCGTTCACGCCGCTTCAAGGCGTGTCTTCAACGGGGCATGGCAGCTTCACCGGGCAAGGGTGCTGCCAAGGCGAAGGCGTTCGCCCAGGGCGGGCCATGGAGCGGGAGGAGATCACCGCGACAGGTTGGCGCGGGCGGAAGCGCCGTGAACGGCGCGCCCCGACAACTTGCGGATGCACCGGGGGCAAAGCCGTACATCCCGATGTTGTTGGTAGGGCGGGCCTGTCCCAGCCCGCCGCCCACGGGATGCAAAACATCATGCTCCGGCGACGCGCCGGGACGGACGCGCCCTACCTGCATCACCGGCAACATCGGGATGCACCGGGGCAAAGTCGGTCCGTAATCGAAGCTTGACGCTTGGGGCGGGTTTGATTGCATGCTTGGGCTGCTATGAAGCGAAGCTTTCTTGCCCCGGCCCTCTGCGCGTGCCTTGGATTCGCCGTCCTGACCGGCTGCTACAGCAGCATCGAAGGGCGCAATCGAGCGGGAATCCCCTTTTCCAAAGACCGCATCGAAAGCCGTTACGAACGCCCGGTTGATGAGGTGTTCGCCGCCGCCAAAGCCGTCCTTAGTTTCAACGGCACGCTCGAGGGTGAAAACACCATCCAGAAGGTGCTCTGGGCGAAGGTCGACACCCGCACGGTGCACGTGAAGGTCGCGGAGGCCGAACCCAAAGTGACAAGCGTGACCGTGCAGGCGCGCCGCAAAGGCGGGGTGGCGGACGTCTACTACGCGAGCGAGATCGACAAACAAATCGCGCTGCGATTGGTCAAGCCCTGACCTTGAGTCCCAGATTCTTTTCGTAAGAGCCAAGCTTCACGGTTTGGCTCTTTTTTTGCGCATTCATCTCCACCCCCAATCGAGCCAGCCGTTGCCTCGCCCGCTCCGACACCGATTCCAACCCCAGATCAATGACCTGCTGCAGAACGTTCCGCACCTCAGCCTCGTCCCCCGATCGCACATAAACATCGGCCGCCATGTTCAGCCAGCGCGCCACGAGTCTCGGCGGTCGCGAAGGCGTTTCCAAAAGCAAACGAATCTGCTCCATGGCCAGATCCGGACGGCCCGCCTTGTCGAGATAAAGATGGACCAGTTGTTCGCGCGCTTCGTGGTCGTCCGCAAAGCTCTCGAGCCTCTTCAGCCACGGTTGAATTTCATCGTCCACCTCCAGAGGTGAATTCCCCGCGCCCTGGTCTTCGGCCGGTCGAGGTTCGTTCACCAGCCCGGCACGCACAGGCTTGGGAAGGTGGATGGGATCACGTTGTTCTCGTGCTTCCATGGCTTCCAACGTCGGAAGGTGGCCGACGCGCTGGACGGCCATTTGGGCTTGCTCACTTTCGGGGAACAGCCGCACGACGTTTTCGAGTGTGGCGCGAGCTGCCTCGGGTTGATGGGCGCGGTGCAGTTGCCAGTCGGCCAGGCGGTTCAAGGCCAGCGCCACCGCTCCGGGCTGAGGTTGCGACTGCGCCGACAACCACTGCCAAATCGTGGAAGAAGCCGCATCCACGTCGTCAAGATTCTCGGCCTGAATCTCGGCCAGCAACAGGTGCCCTTCTAAATCGGAGGGAAAGGCGGCCAGCTGTTTCTGAATCTCTTCGCAGGCGGCCTGATACTCCCCGCGCTTGCGCCGCGCGTGGGCCGGTCCGTAGATCGGTTGAGGCACGGGCTCCAAATCACCCCCATCATAGAGAGCCATGAACGGGCGGGCCACCCAGTTGGTCAAGTTGGGAACCCAGAGAATGGCCAGGATCAATCCGCACACTGCAGCGGCCAGGACGCCGGCCACTTGCGTGATGGGATCGCCAGCCTTCAAGGCGAACCGCAGGAGCCCGACCACGAGCAGCGCGCTCAAGCCCCATTTGAAAATCAGTTTGGCAGGCTCGTCCTCGCTCTTGCGCATCCATCTCCACAAGACCCAGCCCAGAAGGATGACCGTCCCGGATGCGATGAGGATGGCAAGCAGAGTTCTCATGGTGTTCTCAAGGCTGGCCATCTTTGAGCATCGGACGCCTGGCGAGGGCGTCGCGCCCCGGGATCAGGCCAAGATGCCTTTCACGACTTCACCATGAATATCGGTGAGCCGATAGTCGCGTCCCTGGAAGCGATAGGTCAATTTCTCGTGATCGATGCCCAGGCAGTGCAGGAGGGTCGCGTTTTGATCATGAACATGAACCGGGTTCTCGACGACGTTGTAGCAATAATCGTCGGTTTGGCCGTAGACCATGCCCCCGCGGATGCCGCCGCCCGCCATCCAAATCGAGAAACAACGGCCGTGGTGGTCGCGCCCGTAGTTGTCCTTCTCGATCTTCCCTTGGGAGTAAACCGTGCGGCCAAACTCCCCGCCCCACACCACCAGAGTGTCTTCGAGCAATCCCCGCTGCTTTAGGTCCTTGACCAGCGCCGCGCTGGGTTGGTCGGTGTCCTGACATTGCTCCCGAATGCGCCGTGGCAGGCTCCCGTGCTGATCCCATCCGCGATGGTAAAGCTGCACAAAGCGCACCCCCCGCTCCGCCATGCGGCGCGCCAGCAGGCAATGATACGCGAAAGTTCCCGGCGTCTTCACATCCGGCCCATACAAATCGAGCACGCTCTGCGGCTCTTGGCTCAGATCCGTCAACTCGGGAACCGAGGTCTGCATGCGAAAAGCCATTTCGTACTGCGCGATGCGGGTGTTGATCTCCGGGTCCGTGTATCGATCGAATTGCCTGCGATTCAGAGCCGCCAATCCATCCAGCGCGCGGCGGCGTGATTCGCGCGATACACCCGGTGGATTCGACAGATAGAGCACCGGATCGCCCCCGGCCCGGAACTGGACGCCCTGATACTCGGACGGCAGAAATCCCGATCCCCACAACCTCGTGTAAAGCGGCTGATCGCTCTCGCGTCCGCTGGAGAGCATCACAACAAAGGCAGGCAAATTTTCGTTGGCACTGCCCAATCCGTAACTGAGCCAGGCGCCGACGCAGGGACGTCCCGGTTGTTGGAATCCCGTTTGAATGTTGGTGATGGCCGGGTCGTGGTTGATCGCCTCGGTGTTCAAACTCCGCACCACACACAAGTCGTCGGCCACTCCGGCCGTATGCGGCAGGAGTTCGCTCATCCAAGTCCCGGCTTGTCCGTGTTGCTTGAACTTGAACATCGACCGCACCACCGGAAATTGTTTCTGTCCGGAGGTCATGGTCGTGATGCGCTGTCCCATGCGCACCGAGTCGGGCAGCTCCTTCTCGTGGTAATTCTCCAGTGCGGGCTTGTAATCCAGCAAATCCATTTGAGAAGGCCCGCCGGCCATGAAGAGATAAATTACGCGCTTGGCTTTGCCCCCGCCTCGAGCCGCTCCGGCAAAGCCGTGCGTGGACTTCGCACCGGCTTCCGCTCCGCGCAGCAGCGAGGGGTTCAGCAGCGAGCCCAGTGCCGCGACGCCCAAGCCGGCCGATGCCCGGCTGAAAAAGTGGCGGCGATTGATGAGGAGCCCCCGTTCTTGCCATGGATTCATAAACGGCTCAATTCTTCGTCAAGGTTTCGTCGAGGTTGAGGAGCACCGAAGAGACCGAGGACCACGCGGCCAACTCGGCGCGATTCCAGGATTTGCCCGGCCTGAAACTTCTCACGGAGAGCAAGGCCTCCACCGCGGCGGGATTCCGCCGGTATTCTTCCAACTGGCCCTCGAAAACTTCGCGCAAAGGCATGATCTCCTCACGCTCGGGCCGGCGCCCGGTGGCCCATTGAAAAGCGTAGCGAATGCGAGAATCCCAGTTGGCGCCGCCCTGTTCCAATATGCGTTCGGCAAAGGCATTCGATGCTTCGACGTACTGCGGATCATTCAACATGGCCAGCGCCTGCAATGGTGTATTGGTGCGGGGACGGCGCATGACGCAATACTCCCGCGTGGGCGCGTCGAAAGCGAGCATGGCCGGCGGCGGGCTTTGCCGCTTCCAGTTCGTGTAAATGCCGCGGCGATACTGGTTCTGGTCCACATCCACCACGTAGCGCTGCACATTGTTGAACGACACGGCCTCCCACAGCCCGCCAGGCTCGAAGGGTCGAGCGGGTGGCCCGCCCACCTTCTCCACCAGCAACCCGCTGACCGCAAGCACCACGTCGCGCAACACTTCCGCGTCCACCCGAAACCGGGGTCCGCGCGCCAGCAGTCGATTCTCGGGATCCCGAGCGCGCAGCTTGGCGGAGGCTTGCGAGGTCTGACGGTAAGTCGAGGAATTCAGGATCAAACGAAGCAAATGCTTGGTGTCCCAGCCGCTGGAAACATATTCGACGGCCAGCCAGTCCAGCAGTTCCGGATGAGAAGGACGCTCGCTTTGCACCCCGAAATCCTCGCTCGTCTTCACCAACCCCACACCCAACAACTGTTGCCATAGCCGGTTCACCGTCACGCGGGGCGTGAGAGGATTTGCAGGGTCCACCAGCCACCGCGCCAGCCCAAGCCGGTTCGACGGTGAATGGGAGGGGAAAGCATGCAGCAACGCAGGGACATGGGGCTCAATCTTATCGCCCTTCTTGTCGTACTCGCCCCGCACCAGGAGAAACGTCTCTCGCGGCTTGGCGAGTTCCTTCGCAATAAGGGTCGTGGGAATGGATTTCTCCAAAGCCTGCTGCTCTTCCTTGCGTACCTCAATCTCGCGAAACCGACGCCGCATCGACAAGGACTCCTGTCTTCGAAAATGATCCCGCACCGCCGCGCGTTGAGCTTTGGGTGCCTCGGCGGAAAGCGCCAGCGCACCCGCCACGTCGGGCGGAAGGACGTTTTCATCCTCGGCCTCCAGCTTGAAGGCGAAGCCGCTCGAAGTCGCTTCGCTGACCACCTTGCACAGCAAACGATTCTCCCCCCGGCGCAACTTCACCTCCACACGCTTGGCGGCTTGAGCAGACCGGTTGGTGCTCCACGCCACCAGTTCGCCGTTCAACCATACTTTGTAGGCCTCGTGCGCTTTGAAGACCAGCCGGGCATCCATGTCCCGCTCCTGTTCCAAAACCCGATGCAGATAATAAACGCCATGCACGCCGTGGATTTCGTGAACCAGCTCGTGATAAGCGCCGTCGCCATAGTCGCGCTTGCCCCACTTGATTTCGCCCCTCGTCCCTCGATACGCCGCTTTCAGGTCGATCTGCTCCTCGGGCGGGTAAACCCGGGCGAATGCCTCGGACAAATCCGAGAGCGGGAAAGGCCCAATCTGTTGCCACGGATCATAGAAACGCGGGATGAGCCGCCGCGCCATCTCCTTCGACGTCGAGGCTGAAATCCGGTAATGGCCAAGCGCCAGCCGGTTGGTGGAAGCTTCAAACCGCAGTCGTGCGATCAGCTCCGACCCGGACGGAATCTCCCAAGGTTCTCCAAGCACAAACAGGGCCGTCGAATTCGTACTCGAGGGCACACTCCATCCGGTTTCGGATTTCCCATCCACCGCCTTGGCAATGTCCGCCCCTTCCTTGTCGGAAATCGAGAAGGCTCGCCCCAGCTTGAGACTCTTGGGTTTGGCTTCGCCGGACTTCTCGTCTTTCGATGACCATTCCAATTCGATTTCGGACATTTTGAATTCGCCTTCCGCCGACCTTCCCGGACCCGAGTGAGGCAAGGAAGCGTGCGGCATCGCCTCCAAACGCAGGGCCGACAATGTGCCGCCCGGATAACGGAGACGAAGCTCGTGGAGATCTTGCTCGGGATTGGGACCCGAGGCCAAAACAGCCCCGTCCGGACGGATCTCGAGATGGGAGGGCGACTGGTTCGTGGCCTTGGGGCGACTCGTCGCCGTCAGGGGAGTCAGCAAGCTCCATTCGGGAGACAGCTTTTGGTGCCATTTTTCGGACCATGACTGCTGCGCATCATCCAGGCGGGGGGAGGGGGCGCGGGCGGATTTCTCCAAAGCCTCAAGGCGCGCTTTGAGTTCCTGTTGCCGGCGGCTTTGCGTGGGACTGGGCAGTTTCAATATGGGTTCCGGCCGCGGTTGATTCCCATCCATCACGGGCTCGTCCATTTGGTTGAAGAAAGAAAGCAGGCCGTAATACTCCTGATGGCTGATGGGATCGTACTTGTGGGAATGACAGCGCGCGCAGGTCAGGGTCAAGCCGAGCCAGATCGCCCCGGTGGTTTCGAGGCGGTCGAACGCGTACTTGGCCTGATATTCCGCCTCGATCGCCCCGCCTTCACCCGTGCTCATGCTGCATCGGACATATCCCGTGGCGATCTTTTGTTCCCTCGTCGCGCCGGGCAGCAAATCACCCGCAAGTTGTTCAATCGTGAACTGGTCGAAAGGCTTGTTCTCATTGAACGCGCGAATGACCCAATCCCGATAAGCCCAAATGTCACGCTGCGAATCGATGTGAAATCCGTGTGAATCCGCGTAACGCGCGGCGTCCAGCCAACCCCTCACCATGTTCTCACCGTAACGTTCGGATTTCAGCAGTTTCTCCACGGCACGCCCATAGGCATCCGGATCCTTGTCCTGGACAAAAGCCTGAACTTCCCTCGGGCTCGGCGGAAGTCCTGTTAAATCCAGCGCGACACGCCGCAGCAACGTGGGTCGATCTGCTTCGGGGGAGGGAGCCAGCCCTGCAGCTTTTAAAGTGGATAGAACAAAGGCATCGATCGGATTCTTGACAAAAGGGTTCCCGGGAAACTCGGGCACGGCTGGACGCAAAGGACGTTCGAATGCCCAATGCACCTGGTAATTCGCACCCTCCGCAACCCACCGCGAGAGTGTCTCAACCTGGGCCCTGGAAAGTGGCTTCTTAAATTTTGCCGGCGGCATCAGGTCGTCCTCGTCGGCCGTCGAAACGCGTCGGATCAGTTCGCTTTCGGCGGGCTTTCCAGGGACGATAGCCGTCTGACCTGACTTGCCCGCCTTGAAGGCGTCCTCTTTAAGGTCCAGGCGCAGCCCGCCCTTCCGGGCCTTGTCATCCGGCCCGTGGCAGGCGAAACAGTGGTCCGAAAGAATGGGCCTGATGTCGCGGACGAAATCCACTCCTGCAGCTTGGCTCGAGGGCATCGCACAGGCCAGAACCAGGCTCAAGAGCAGGCTCCGGGCGTGATCAAGCAGCCTGACGAATCGAACCCATGCGAGATGTTGCATACGGTGGAAATGGATTGTTACGCATTTTTACACCGGCGGCACAGCCTAGATCAACTCCAAGTCGTCGGCGTGGATCTTGACCGAGGCCGCCTGCTGAATGAAATCGAGCCGCAGGAACACATCGGACATGCCCGAGCGGCTTTCAACCCAGCCTTCCAGGCCTCGCAAGGGGCCGGATTTGATTTTGACGCGAATGCCGGCCTGGACTTGAGGCGCGAGCCGGACTTCAACCTCGGTGTCCAGAGCAGCCAGGATATCCTTGAGTTGTTGTTCAAAAACATCGGGGTCAGGAACCTTGAGCAGATTGGCCACATGATCGCTCTGATAAACCTTCTGCTTTTGTTCGGGTCGCAGTTGCAGGAAGAGGTAGTTGGGGAAGAGGGGCTTGAGGAAGACCGCGACTTTGCCGCGGTAACGCTTGACGCTCTTGTAGCAGGGCAGCGTACTGAGGAATCCCTCGCGTGCACAATACTCAGCAAGCTTCTTCTCCCGGCGCGGTCGAGTGTGCGCCACGTGCCATTCGAGTGTCGAGGTTGGCGTGATCGCAGGCGAGACATCGGTCAACATGTTGCTGAAGCGTCGCAAACGCCGCTTGATTCCGGCAAACGATTTTTCGGGCGCGCGGAATCAACCCGTCGCAAAAGCGGTCCGTGCCCCAAAAAGCACAAAGAGCCGGGGCCACACGGCCACGGCTCTTCGTGACGAGGTCTGCCGCCTTCACGAGGCGGTCGGTTGTGCGGCGGGAGCGACACCGTGGCTCGCCACCCATACCCGCCGCGGACAGGACCACTCCGCCCTACCCTTAGAGGGTGGCGCATGAACAAACCACGATAGATTGGACAGAGCTCGAACCGAAATGTTCAATCGGGAACGAAGTTCATCGAAGGGAATGACATGAATTGGATTTGGGTTGCCTTGGGAAGTGCCGGCGGCGGGCTGGCACGTTACGCCGTTGCAGAATGGATGGGACGGCTGTCCTCCGGACCCTTCCCTTGGGGGACATTCCTGGTCAACGCACTCGGGGCCTTTCTCATCGGGCTGCTGGGAGCTTGGTCGATGCCCGGAGGGAAATGGATGATCGCGGATGCGCCCAAACACTTCCTGATCGTGGGCGTGCTGGGAGGTTTCACCACTTTTTCGGCCTTCAGCTTCCAGACCTTTGCCTTGCTCCAAAAGGGGGATTGGGGATTGGCGATGGCCAATGTCTTGGGGTCCATCCTGACCTGCCTGGCTCTGGTTTTCGCAGGCTGGTGGATTGCCATTCAAGTCAACCGGCTTTGAACCTCCCGACTCACTTGATGCTGAAGTGACTCACCGTTCCGCACCCCGGCCCGGCGGACTTCTTTTGTTAAAAAGGACCAGTCGCGAAACACCTCCGTGATTCCCAGAATAGAGCGACAAAAAAAACCGGGTCCTCAGTCAGGGGGTGACCGTCGGACCCGGGGAATTTTCGAATCAGTACAACTGTAGGATTATGAGGGACCTCCAATTGGAGCTTGTACAATGCCCCAACTGAAATCAAACGGGCTGCCAAAGAACATGACCGACACTATCTCAGCCCTAAAGTCTTAAATCCGGAACAACTCTAGTCTTAATTTAAGCGCCGTCAATAGCCCTCAAGAGGTATAAGGTTCGCTTATTTCCGTCCCGAAGGTCGCGCTTTCGCCGCGCCTGGATGGACAATACCACTCGAAAAGGCGCCAGCAAATCAACCTGTGAATAACCTGCGAAAAAGAGTTAATATGTTGTCCTCGTCAGGGCAGTGGACTTATCCTAGAAAGTCATCCGTTCGAACACACAAGCTCCTCCGGGGCAAGGTGTCTCTTGACGGGTCGAGTCCGCGGTTTGAATAAAGCACTTAAACTGTTTGTTATCAATGACATACCACGAAGCAATTCCTGTCCTGTGCGCGCGATGTCGCAGTTGCCCTTGTGGGGGTTGGCGAATGCTTCGAAAATCTGTCGAAAACAACTGGAAAACCGCAATTTTGGGCTGTGGATTTGACAAGTGAATAAGCCAACAAACTCTTCAAGTGGAGACCCGCTGAAAGTGCCCGATTCAGCGGAGGGACTTTGGAATTCGGCCAAGCAAGTGCTTCAGACTCTGCTCAGCTCCGAGATCTATCATCTGTGGTTTTCTTCCATCCGCCCACACACCCTCCAAGCGAACTTGCTGACTTTGGAAGTGGCCAACGACTTTTGTGAAGTGTGGATCAAAGATAATTACTTGGGGCTATTGCAGGAGGTGGTCACGCATACCGCCGGCCAGCCGATGCGCGTCGCTTTTCGCATCGCCAGTTCCACCCCAGTCGCGGAAGTTTCCACGAGCCCCTCGCTTGCGTCCCGCCCGGAATCCAGCGTCCGCCGGATCACAAGCCCGTCCGCCAATCGACGAGATTTGGACGGCTCCCCGCACGACTTCGTCCTCAATCCCAACAACACCTTTGAAACCTTCGTGGTGGGCAATAACAACAGTTTCGCCCACGCGGCGGCCCAGGCGGTGGCGCAATCGCCCGGGAAATCCTATAATCCTCTCTTTCTTTATGGCGGGGTGGGATTGGGCAAGACGCATCTGCTTCATGCGATTGGACATTATGTTCTGGGCCAGAAGCGCAATGCGCGCGTGGCCTATGTTTCTTCAGAGAAGTTCACAAACGAGTACATTGACGGCATTCAGAACAATCAGCTGATCAAGTTCCGCAAGCGGTACCGCCAGACCGATGTCCTTCTCATCGACGATATTCAGTTCCTGGCCGGGAAGGAGCGCATCCAGGAGGAGTTCTTCCATACGTTCAATGCTTTGCACGAGGCGCACAAGCAGATCGTTCTCACCTGCGATCGGCCCGCGAGCGAGATTCAGCATCTGGAGCAGCGCTTGGTTTCTCGATTTGAATGGGGGCTTTCCACCGATATGCAACCTCCGGACGTGGAGACCAGGCTCGCCATTCTCCGCAAGAAAGCGCTCTCGCTCGGTTCGCCGGTTTCCGAGGAAATTCTGTCCTTCCTGGCTCAACGCATTCGGACCAATGTGCGCCGGCTCGAGGGCGCGCTGATCCGTGTCGCTTCCTATGCGTCACTCATCGGAAAGCCGCTCGCTTTGGATGTCGTGGAGGGGCTCCTGCGGGAAGTTCTGAACGAGGAAGGGAAACGGGTGATTACGATCGAGCTGATCCAACGCAAGGTCGCCGAGCATTTTGACCTTCGGATTTCGGACATGACCAGCAAGCGGCGTCCCGAAAACATCGTGTTTCCCAGGCAAATCGCAATGTTCCTGGCCCGTGAACTGACTGAAAACTCGCTCAACACCATCGGGGACGCCTTTGGTGGACGCGATCACGGCACGGTGATGCATGCATGCCGTCTGATCAAGGACCGCATGGAGGTCGATCCCAACGTGCGCCAAGTCGTCGGTTACCTGGAGAAGCAGCTGCAGAGGTGAGGCTCGCAGCCGGGTGACCGAGTTGTCTTCAAAGTCGAAATGCCTGTTATCAAGGTCGAGCGCCTGACCAAGGTCTTTCGGTCTTACAAACGAGTCCCGGGATTCTCAGGTGCAGTGCGCAGCCTGTTCCATCGTGAAACCACGGAACATGTTGCTGTTAAAGATGTTACATTTGAGATCGAAGAGGGTGAATTTGTAGGATTTCTGGGTCCGAACGGGGCCGGAAAAACGACCGCGTTGAAGATGTTGGCGGGGTTGTTACATCCGACCTCGGGAGATGCGCGGGTGATGGGTTACGTTCCCTGGGAGCGCAAGGAGGCTTATCGACGGCAGTTCGCGTTGCTTCTCGGTCAAAAGAACCAACTGTGGTGGGATCTGCCTGCTGAGGATTCGTTTGAGCTCAACGCCAAGATTTACGGGTTGGATTGGACTTTGGCGCGGCGACGGGTCTTGGAGTTGAGCGAGATGCTGGGGGTGACCAAGCAACTCGCAACCATGGTGCGGGAACTTTCACTCGGTGAACGGATGAAGTTGGAGCTCATTGCCGCATTGCTCCACGAACCAAGGCTTCTTTTCCTCGATGAACCGACGATTGGACTCGACGTGGTCTCTCAGAAAGCGGTCCGTGATTTTCTGAAGAACCATAATTCGTCGAAAAAAACCACCATCATGCTGACCAGTCATTACATGGACGACATCCGCGAACTATGTCCGCGCGTGATCGTCATTGATCATGGAAGCCTGTTCTTCGATGGTCCTTTGGAGGAAATCCTGCATCGATTCTCGGCCGAGAAAATACTGACCTTGCATCTGCGCGGAGGGAACACGGGAAGACTATCCCAACGGTTCTCGGTCCAAGGCAAGGTGCTGGAAGATCAATCCACGCTTTTTCAGATCAAGGTTCCGAAGGAGAATGCGATCGCGATCGCCAAGGAATTACTCGAGGAAGAGGGCGTCCTGGACATTGATATTGAGGATCCACCCATTGAAGAAGTGATTAGGGAGGTCTTTTCGCGGAATCGAAACCCATCTTAAGTCCAGCGGAAGTGCTGTTCCACGTGGAACATGAGGAGGAGGCTTCGAGGTTTGCTTGGGGTTGGGGCAGGATCAACCCGGATCAAGAGACCTCTCCAGTTGAACCAGCGCGTTTCAAGTGAACGAGAATCAGGCTGATGTCGGAAGGTGAGATTCCAGAAATGCGGCTGGCCTGGCCGATGGTTTCTGGGCGGTACCTCGCCAACTTTTGGCGGGATTCCGTCCGCATACTGGGAATGGATGCATAATCGAACGACGATGGAATCTGCTTGTCCTCCAAAGTTCGAAATCGGCGCACCTCGTCTTGTTGTCGCTCGATGTATCCCGCGTATTTGATCATGATTTCCACCTGTTCCGCGATTTCTGCGGAAAGGGTCGCATCCTTCCCTTCTAATTGCGCATAGCTGACTTCCGGGCGCTTGAGCCATTGGCTGAGCGGCAGTGTTCCGAGGCGGATGGAGTCCAAGCGCGCAATTTCCTGCTGAATCAGCCGTTGTTTCTTCCGAGTTCGCTCGATCCGGCGATTCGCGAGAAGTCCGATCTCGGCTCCCAGCTCAGAAAGCCGAAGGTCGGCGTTGTCCTGGCGCAAGAGCAGTCTGAACTCGGCCCGCGAAGTGAACATGCGATACGGTTCAGAAGTTCCTTTGCTGATGAGATCGTCGATCAAGACTCCGATGTAGGCTTGATCACGACGAAGGATGAAAGGGCTGCGCTCCTGAGCGAGGCGGGCGGCATTGATGCCGGCGATGATCCCTTGGGCCGCCGCTTCTTCGTATCCGGAGGTTCCATTGATTTGCCCTGCCAAAAAGAGGTTATGGCAACATTTCGTTTCCAAGGAATGACCGAGCTGCGTGGGATTGGCAAAGTCATACTCGACGGCATAGGCCGGGCGCAGGATCTCAGCACGTTCACAACCAACAATGGTTCGAACCAGCTCGACCTGAACCTCAAACGGCAAACAGGTTGAGAATCCATTGACGTAAAATTCGTCGGTATGAATTCCCTCGGGTTCGAGGAAGATCTGATGCCTCTCTTTGTCGGAGAACCTGACGATTTTATCCTCAATGGAAGGGCAATAGCGAGGTCCAACCCCTTCGATAACCCCCGAATACATCGGGGATTTGTGCAAATTGCACCGGATCATCTCGGCTGTTTTGTCCGTGGTGTAGGTAATGTGGCAGTCCCTTTGTCCTCCGTAGCGAGCCAAAACGGAATCGGGCGGGAATGAGGGAATGAGCGTGCTCGATTCCAGGGATTGTTCCACGTGAAACAATTCCTCTTTCCAGTACGAAAAGTAAGGAACAGGTGTATCGCCGGGTTGACGCTCCATCCTGTCGAAGTCGATGGAGTTACGCACAAGTCTGGGTGGAGTGCCCGTCTTGAGCCGACCCAACTCCAGTCCGATGGCGGCAAGGGAACCGGAGAGCCCGGTGGCCGCAGCTTCACCAGCACGGCCTCCGGACTGTTGATTGGACCCTATATGCATCAGTCCGCGAAGAAATGTACCGGTCGTGATGACGACTGTCTTAGCTAAAAATCGAACCTCCAACGCAGTTTCGACGCCGTAGACGACCTGATCTCGGCAAAGGATTCCCGTGGTCAGCCCTTGTTTGATGTCGAGGTTTATTTGGCGTTCACAAACCCACTTGAGCCGGAATTGGTAGGCTTTCTTGTCCGATTGCGCGCGGGGGGCCCAGACGGAAGGTCCTTTCTTGGTGTTGAGCATTCTAAACTGAATGCCCGTCAAGTCGGTATTGATCCCCATCTCGCCACCAAGAGCATCAATCTCGCGAACCAAGTGGCCTTTTGCCAAGCCCCCAATGGCGGGATTGCAGGACATTTGCCCGATGGTGTCCAAGTTTGTCGTCAGGAGCAGCGTAGCACAGCCCATGCGTGCCGCGGCCAATGCGGCTTCCACCCCTGCGTGGCCGGCTCCGACCACGATCACGTCGTATTCTTTGGGATAGCTAAACATCTCGACCCAAACAACTATTTTGCCGAGTATGTCCTCAAAAATGGTGACATTCCTGAATCTGTAAGGATAGTTTCAGGATTATTACCCAAAGTAAGGTGTTGAAGGATTTTGAAAATCTCCTCGTGTCGCGAGGGGGCATCGATCCCTTCTGCGATGTCCTCGACACTGGCGGGTGAACCCGGGCAAGTTTTGAGGTAACGAATGATCATTTCTTGCAGGTCCAGAATGGATTCTGCCGCCTTCTTGCCCGCCTCAACCCCCGGTTGATGATAAGCGTTGATCCCGACTAGCTCGGCATAGAAACCCACTGCTCGTTCGAAGAGGGCGATCATTGCACCAATGGATTGTGGGCTAACACGATCAATCGTTATCGTTATCGAATCACGATTCTTTTCGTAAAGTGCTTGTCTTGTGCCGAGGAGATAGCCCATGAGGTAATCACCTGAGGTAGCGGATCGGTCCCAGATATCAGATGGGCCATCCCGGTGTTTAAGGACCTCAATGAAGGTCGCGAAAAAATTGGCCACGCCTTCTCTAAGTTGTTGTACGTAAGAATGTTGATCCGTAGATCCTTTGTTCCCATAGACGGCGATGCCCTGTTTGACAACGCGTCCCTCGCGGTCCAGCTCTTTTCCCAAGGATTCCATGATGAGCTGTTGAAGATACTTGGAAAGCAGCTCCAGACGATCCTTGTAAGGCAGGATCACCATATCTTTGGCTCCTCGTCCTTCGCATGCAAAAAACCAGGACAAAGCCAGCAAGGCCGCAGGGTTTTTGGTCACCTCCTGCACTCGAGTTGCTTCATCCATCATGGCCGCGCCTTGGAGAAGATTATCGATATCGAAGCCTTGCAATGCGGCTGGAATAAGCCCTACAGCGGATGTTTCGCTCGTTCTTCCGCCGACCCAATCCCACATTGGAAATCGAGCCAGCCAGCCTTCTTGAGACGCCAACCGATCGAGTTGGCTCCCTTCCTGAGTAATCGCCACGGCGTGCTTGGCGAACTCAAGTTTTGCACGTTGGTAAGCCGCCTGGGTTTCCAACATTCCGTTGCGAGTCTCTTTCGTGCCTCCAGACTTGGAAATCGTAATGGCCAGCGTGCGGCCAAGCTTCCCCCGAAGCTTTCCGCGAAGAACCCGATCCATGCCGTCGGGGTCGGTATTGTCCAAGAAGCACGGTTCTAACCGATCAAGGTGGGTTTCGCCGAGCGCATGGGCGACAAACTGAGGACCCAATGCCGATCCGCCGATTCCGATGATCAGGAAATGGCTGTAAGTTCCCTTCTGTCCTCGCAAAGTTCCATCGTGGACTTTGGCGGCAAACTTTTTGATGGAGGCAAGGGTTTGGGTGATGGCACGGCTCTGGTCCGGAGTGGGCGCCAAGCTGGGGGCTCGGAGCCAATAGTGCCCCACTTGACGCTTTTCATCGGGATTCGCGAGGGCGCCAGCCTCCAGCTTTTTCATGGCGGCAAAGACACCTCTCATGGGTTTGGCCATGAGCCCCAGATAATCCTCTCCGAAGCTCATTCGACTGAGGTCGAGTGACAGCTCGAGGCTGGGAAACTCGAAATACCGGCGCTGGAATCGGGCCCAAGAGAGATTGGCAGTCTTCATGTCCGAACCTTGCGGCGATTTGCCGGGCAAGGCAAATCAGGAAGTGGACATTCCGAGCTGCAGCCAGTCCTGGCGCGGTCGTGCGGAATCAGCCAAGGCGGGGGGCGCGGCGTCGACGACCTTGTGCATGCGTCGAAACCACCATCCCGCATGGCTCGCGGTCAAACGCTGGCTGCGAGGAAAACGCACGGGTCCGGCAGGATCGGTGCGGATCATGAACTCGGGTTGAACGAGGGGGTCGGGGGTCGGGATCGTCGATTTGATTTTCACGCCCCGAGTCTAGGCCTTGGGGTTGGACAAAGGCTGTCCAAGGCTCGCGAACGCCCGAAGAGAAGCTGGATGGCTGGGGAGGTCGTGCGTCGGAGCGCGTTACGGTGAAGGTTTGCAAACGATTCGTTGCGTGGGCGACCAGGGGTAGAATGGCGGCGCAAGGGAAGGCGCCGCCTTTTGCAACTTGCGGGAAAGGCGGTGGAAATTTATCTTGCGCTCATGAGAAAAAAGCTTGCGTGGGTTGTGTTCGCGGTGCTGTGGGCGGGAGGCATTTCCCAGACCGTGTCGGGCCAGGCGAACACGCCCGAACGACAGGAAGCGGAGGAACGTTACCGGCGGTTGTCGAGCACGTTGGAAGACGTGTTGAACACCCAGATGCTCTTGCAGAAAAAGATCAACGTGTTGACCGATGAACTGCGCGCTCTGCGCGAGGAGTCCATGAAGCCCAACACGAGCTACGCGGCGAAGGAGGATTTGCGGCGATTGGCGCTGCAAGTGCAGGACATCGACCAGAAACGGGAGGCGGACCGCCGGTTGATTCTGGAGGAGATTCAAAAACTGGCCAAGACGCCGGTGGTGGTTCCCCCGCCGGTCACGCCCACACACGTCAAGGCGGTGGATCGAGGGGAGGACAGGAGCACGGACAAACCACGGATTGAAAAAGGCTACTATCATGTGGTCGAGAAAGATCAGAACTTGTCGCTGATCCTGCAAGCCTACCGCCAGAAAGGAATCAAAGTGACGAGGAAGATGGTGGAGGAAGCCAATCCAAGCATGAATCCGAACCGGTTGCTTGAAGGGCAAAAGATTTTCATCCCCGATCCGAACAAATAGGCCGCCGTCGCATGAACTGGAAACTGGCCCGGCGGGTGCATCTTTATCTGGGGTGCTTCTTTGCGCCCTTGCTCGTCTTTTACGTGGCGACGGGCTGGTATCAAACCTTCAACACCAACCGAAACAAGAGCCTGGCGGAAGCGGATTCATGGGTGGAGAAGCTGGCCTCGGTTCACAAGGATCGGGTGTATCCCTCGGCCAAAGCCACGTCGTATTCGACCAAATTTTTCGAGGCCCTGGTGGTTGTCATGTCCGTGGCGGTTTTGTTGACGGTGGGTTTGGGCATCGCGCTCGCGTTGAAAGCGGGCGCCTCACGGTGGCCGGTTCTGGCAGCCTTGATCCTCGGGGTGGTGATGCCCATCCTGGCCCTGTGGATGGGGCAGCGCGTGGAGTAAGCGTCCGGCGTCCGCGTTCGGGCAGGATCCGCCTGAATCGATCCTACCGTTTGAAAACGACTTTCGTTCGCGCGAGCAGGTCGTGCAGTCCACGCTTGTCCTCGCGTATTCCGATGAGGATGTATCCGACAAAGAAACTAAGGTAACAAACCGTTTCGCACACGTAGCGGAGTGCTGCCTGGTTGAATCCGAGCGGCCCGCCATCCAGCCGCACGATCCGCGCGCCCAGAATAAGCTTGCCGACCGTGGCGCCCAGCCATCCGTTCAGGCCGGTGAAATAGAGAAAGTGGACGGTCATCTGCACGGTGAGCAGCACCAGCGATTTCAGCATCGCGTCCATGAGGGTGGAGAGGTCGGCTTGGGTCAGCGCACTTTCCAGGGCCTTGTGAACCGCGGCGATGTCCTGCCGCCAGGGCCAGGTGAACAAGGCCATGGTCGCGGCGAGGAGGAGCACGTCGATGAGGTAGGCTCCCAGGCGCGCCCAGAACCCGACAGGCTCCAGTTCCGCTTGCGTTGAAGGAGCAGGCGGGGGGGGCGTCAAGGGGCTGAGGAGAGCGGCCACTTCCTCCCATTTCGCGGCCGCTTGCCAGGCGGCGCGGTCATCGCGCCAGACCATGGTGTTGGAGGCCACGCGTCCCTCCTGAATCCAGCTTTGCAATTCCTCGAAGGCGACGGGGCCGTATTCCTTGCCGTCGCCACCGATGATCTTATAGGCGTAAACCATAGGTGTTTCCGCGATTCGCGGGGGGGAGGCTTGCTCCAACTTGGAGTCAACACAACGAAAAACGCGGGCTGGAAGTTGGAATGCATTCCGACGATCGTCTTCTTCCCACCGGCTCGGTTTCAAATTATCGTGGCGCGCGTGCCACAGGCTTCCTATCTCGATTACAACGCGACAACCGCGATCGATCCGGACGTGTTGCAGTCCATGTTGCCCTTTTGGACCGATCACTACGGCAATCCCTCCAGCATCCACTCCATCGGGAGGCTGGCGCGCGGCTGGCTGGACGAAGCGCGGACGCGAACGGCCGAGCTGTGGAAATGCAAGCCGCATGAAGTGGTATTCACCTCGGGTGGCACGGAGAGCAATAATCTGGCTGTTTTGGGAACCGCCCGAAAATTGAAAGCTCGCGGGAATCATCTGGTCACGAGTCCGACCGAGCATCCGGCGGTTCTCGAGAGTTTCCGGAATCTGGAACAGCAGGAGGGTTTCGAGGTGACTTGGCTACCGGTGGATGGCTGGGGCCGGGTTGCGCCGAGGCATGTGCAAGGCGCCCTCCGGCCCAACACCATCCTGGTATCGTTAATGGCGGCCAACAACGAGACGGGTGTTTTGCAGCCCGTGTCAGAGGTGGCAGCCATTTGCCGCGCGGCAGGGGTGCTGTTTCACACCGACGCGGTTCAATATTTTGGGAAGGAACCCTTTGCATCGATGACCCAGTTCGGGGCGGATCTGGTGTCGGTTTGCGCGCATAAATTTCATGGCCCGAAGGGAGTGGGCGCGCTTTACGTGCGTTCTCCGTTTCATCCTTGTCCCACCCAGATGGGGGGGCCTCAAGAAAACGAGTTGCGGGCGGGTACGGAAAACCTCGCGTCCGTCTGGGGGCTTCTGACGGCGATGGAGAAATTCTGGACGCCACCCGTGTTCCAGAACTCCAGGAACGCTCATTTCCAAGCGATTCTGCGATCCTGTTTGGATCAGATTCTCGAAGTCCGTGTTTGGACCCCGAGTTCAGGCTTTCTCTCCAATACTTTATCCTTCTCGGCGAGTGGGACAGACAGTCTGGCGCTGTTGGCGGCCCTGGATTTGGAAGGATTTTGTGCTTCCAGTGGCTCCGCCTGTTCCGCCGGATCGCTGACCCCTTCGCACGTTTTGAAAGCGATGGGGGTTGAATCTGAACTTGCCAATGCTTTGGTCCGCTTCTCCTGGGGTCGAGACACGGCTGCGGATGAGATCCATCGGTTGGCGGACAGACTTCCCCGAATGGTGGAACAAGTCCGATCGGGACGCCGGGAAAACGTGGTGAACAAGGCGCGAATCGTCGGCGAACCGGAAACGGAGAACTAGGTCATGGCGAACAAGAGGGACTCCCAACCCCCAAAGCTCCGAAGTTTTTCAGCACTGCTTTTACTCGCAACGTGTTGTCCCTGTCTTGACTACGAACCTTGTCTGCTTTATTCACCGCCCTTAATAAGAAGACTTTGCTTTCTGAATTTCCAAATCAGTATTAACTCACGACAATGAAACTGGCGATTGGCAAAGATCAACTCATGGCGGGGTTACAGACGGTGCAAAACATCGTTGGAACACGGACGACCCTGCCGGTGCTTTCCAACGTGTTATTGCGAGCGCACGACGGGATTTTGGAATTCAAGGCAACCGACATGGATGTCTCACTGGCTTGTTCGTTGCCGGCGGATATTGGTGAGGATGGTGATCTTACCCTTCCCGTGAAGAGGTTGTTCGGCATTGTGAGGGAACTGCCGCCAGGGGACGTGGATTTGGAGTCGGATGAGAAGCATGTCGCGGTGGTTCGATCCGGCGCCACGCTTTTCAAGATTCATGGCTTGGCCGCCGAGGAATTTCCGCCGATTCAGCCTTTCGTGGGGAGGACGAAACTGTCGCTGGTGTCGGACCGTCTCAAGTCGATGTTGAAGAAGACTTCCTTCGCGGTTTCCACAGATGAGACGCGGTTTGTCCTGAACGGGATCTATTGCAGTTTGCGTGATCAGAAGCTGACCATGGTGGCTACGGACGGGAGGCGCCTGGCTTTGACCGATGAGGAAGTGGATGTGAGCGGGGATGCGGTGGATATGATTCTGCCGATCAAGGCGATCAACGAGTTGAGCCGGTTATTGCAGCCGACGGGGCAGGTGGAGATCCAGGTGAGGGAGAATCAGGCAGCGTTTCGGATCCTCGACGAGAAAGGATTCGAGGTGATGCTGATTACGCGGCTGGTCGAGGGAAACTATCCGAACTACCGGCAGGTCATTCCGAGTGAGGCGAAGGAGAGAATCCGCTTCGCCCGCGAGGAGCTGGCGCAGGCGTTGCGGAGGGCGCAGTTGATGACCAGTGACAAATCCAATTCGGTGAAGCTCGCGTTTTCGTTGAACAATCTGGCCATCACAGCCAACACGCCTGAGATCGGGGAGTCGCGGGAATCGATTGCCATTCAGTATGAAGGCAAAGAGTTTGCCATCGCGTTCAATCCGACGTTTTTGCTGGATCCGTTGAGGGCGTTGGAAGACGAGGAGATTTTTCTCGAGTTGACCGACGAGCTAAGCCCTGGCGTCGTCAAGATTCGGGGTCCATTTCTCTATGTCATCATGCCGATGCGGATGACGTAGGGAGCCCGTTGAGAGCCTGGTGAGTTCGAACGCCGCAGTCGAGGAGGGCGAGCATCCGTTGGGGTGGATGCTGGGATTGTCGGCGTTCACCCTGATCCTGGATCAAGCGACCAAGGTATGGGCGACGCGGCTGCTGAGGAACGGGGAGGAATTGGAGATTGTGCCCGGTTTTTTTCGGCTGGTTCATTGGCAGAACACGGGCGCCGCTTGGAGTTTGTTTACCGGAAAGAATGACTGGCTGGCCACGATCTCCATCGTTTCGCTGGTGGCCTTGTTTTATTTTCGCCATTATTTTGACGCCCACACGAGGATGGGGCGCATCGCGCTGGGGTTGTTGTTTGGGGGTATTGCCGGCAATGTGATCGATCGGTTTCGCGTCGATCACGTCATCGATTTCATTTATTTTTACGCGGAACGGCGCGGGGGAGGCGAGGTGGGTTTTCCAGCATTCAACGTCGCCGACGCCACCATCACGGCGGGTGTGGTCTTGCTGCTCTGGATGTCGTGGCGCAAAGAGGAGGAGCGAGACAAAGCCACGCTGGCGGCTTCAGGTCAGGACGAAGCCAAGCCGGAACGTTCCGGCTGATGATTCTGGCGCGGAAACACCATGGTTCCAGCGCTTTGGATCTGCGGTCCGACGGCTGTCGGCAAGAGCCTGGTGGCTTTGCAATTGGCGGAGGAAATCGAAGGAGAGATCATTTCCGTGGATTCCATGCAGGTTTATCGAGGCATGGACATTGGAACGGCCAAGCCCACCGCGAAGGAGCGAGAACGGGTGAGGCATCATTTGCTCGACGTGGTGGATTTGCCGGGAACTTTTACGGTGGCGGATTTCCTGGAGAGCGCGGCGCAGGCGGAAAGGGAGGTGCGGTCGCGAAACAAGACGCCCGTCTATTGCGGCGGGACGGGGCTTTACTTCAAGGCGATGAGTCACGGGATTGGCGCGGGTCCGGCTCCCGATGAAAAACTGCGGCGGGAGCTTGAGGAGCAAACAATTGAGGCGTTGTTGGAGGAAGTTCGCGCCCGGGACGAGGCCTTGTGGCGAGTGCTGGACAGAAGCAACCGGCGGCGGGTTGTTCGCGCGGTGGAAATGCTGCGGTTGAGCGGCAAGAAAGTGTCCGAAAGCCGCTCCGCCTGGGGCGCGTGTTCTGTGGCGAACGTCGTGGCGGTGGGGCTGCGGCGAACGCGTGAGGAGTTGGTCCAGCGGATCGAGCATCGAGTTCGCGAGATGTTCAAGGCCGGCTTGGTGGAGGAGGTCGAGCGATTGGCGGGATCGGGTCTTTTGCAAAGCGCGACGGCGCGACAAGCGTTGGGCTACCGCCAGGTTTTGGAAATGAAGGCGGCTGGAAAGAAGGCGACGGAGATGGAGGCGGATGTGGCGCTTCGGACCCGGCAATTTGCGAAGCGGCAGATGACATGGTTCCGGGCCATGGCCGGACTGGAATGGATCGACTGGGAAAGCGGATTGACGGCCCGCGAAATCGCCTCGAGAATGGCTGCGAAATGGAGGCTGGGTTCCAAGCATCGTCATGAAAGCCTTAGTCAACACCTTTGAGCAGCACGCGGAGCGCGTTTTCCTGGTGGGTGCGGAGTTGAAATCCCGTCCTTCCTGGGAGATTCGCGATTCGATGGACGAACTGGCGGAACTGGCCCGGAGCGCCGGGGCGGAGGTCGTGGGAGACGGCTCTCAACGCTTGGAAGCCCCGGTGGCGGCGACCTTCATCGGGCCTGGAAAAGCGGAGGAATTTGCCGGGCGATGTCGCGAGGGGCAGGTGGACACGGTGATTTTCGACGATGAACTGAGCCCCGCGCAGAGCCGGAATTTGGAGAAAGTGTTCGACTGCAAAGTGCTCGATCGAACGGCTCTGATTCTGGATATTTTTGCGCGGAGGGCGCGCACGCGGGAAGGCAAGTTGCAGGTGGAATTGGCGCAGCTCCAGCATTTGCTGCCGCGGCTGACACGGTATTGGAGCCATCTTTCCCGGCAGAAGGGGGGCATTGGGATGCGCGGCGATGGAGAGACGCAGTTGGAGACGGACCGACGGAAGGTGCAGCAGCGCATCGAACGGCTGGAAGTGGAGCTCGACCAAGTGCGCCAGCAACGGACCACCCAGCGAGCAGGACGCCAGCGCCATCAGTGGCCGCTGGCCTCCATCGTCGGTTACACCAACGCGGGAAAATCAACGCTGTTGAACGCGCTCACGGGCGCGGCCGTGCTGGCGGAAGACAAGCTGTTTGCGACGCTGGATCCCACCACGCGGAGACTCCGGCTCCCGACGAACCAAAACGTCCTGCTGTCCGACACGGTGGGTTTCATCCGGAAATTGCCGCATCGCCTGGTGGAATCGTTTCGGGCCACCCTGGAGGAAGTGGTTCAGGCGGATTTGTTGTTGCACGTGTTGGACGCGAGCCATCCGCAGGCGGTCGAACAGGCGATCGCGGTGGGCGCGGTGTTGAAGGAAATTGGCGCGGCGGAGAAGCCGGCGCTGATCGTGTTCAACAAGATCGACCGGCTGGGCGGGAGCGGGGTGGACGAGCGGCTGAAGGAATTGTATCCCGACGCGGCGAGGGTTTCGGCGCGCACGGGCGAAGGATTCGACGATTTGCTGGCGGAGGTCGGGCGCCGGCTGAGACCGGTGCGGGATGAATTGGAATTGCGGATTCCCCCGCAGCAATCGGCGGTGATTGCGCGCGCTCATGCGATTGGACAAGTGGTGGAAAGCCGATACGACGGGGACCACACGGTGTTGCGAGTCTATATCCCCCCGCATTGCCGGGCGGAGTTCGAGAAGTTCGAGACGAAGGCTGGTTTGGCGAAAGGCCCGTGAAGACGATGTCGCTCAAGGAGGGGGGCGAGAATCCGCGCATCAAGGATTTACCGGACGGCGAACGTCCGCGGGAAAGGCTGGCGCGATTGGGCTCCGATGCCCTGAGGAACTCGGAGTTGCTGGCGATTTTGCTTCGCACGGGCTTGCGGGGCCAGTCGGCTGTGCAACTGGGTGACGCGCTGCTGGTCAAGTTCGGCACGTTGGACGCCCTGGCCCGGTCGTCGCTGGAGGATTTGCAATCGGTTCGCGGAATCGGGCGGGACAAAGCGGTGGCCCTGAAAAGCGCTTTCACCCTGGCCCGCCGGCTGGTCCAAGAGCAGGGCGGTGAACCGCCGTTGCTGGACACGCCGGCCAGCATTGCGGACTGGCTGCGGGAGGAGAATCGCGGTTACGAGGTGGAGCATTTCCAGATCGTGATGTTGAATACGAGGCGGCGGCTGATCCGCGTGGAAAAAATATCGCAGGGCACTTTGGATACCATCCTCGTTCATCCGCGCGAAGTCTTTCGGGCGGCCATCCTGGCCCAGGCCTCGGCGGTCGTGCTGGTGCACAATCATCCGAGCGGGGATCCGACGCCGTCCGAGGCGGACATCCGGGTGACGCGGGATTTGATCCGGGCGGGGCAATTGCTGAAGATCGAGGTGCTGGACCATGTGATTCTGGGGCGGCGGACCGAAGGCAAGGCGAGGGATTGGATTTCGCTGCGGGAGCTCGGCTATTTCTATGCGTGAAGTTGGCGGTTGATTTTGGCACGCTCGCCGCGTGCAGCCACCGCAGATTCATCCCACCGCTGTGATCGATGTCCGTGCCCGGCTCGGATCCGGCGCGGTGGTCGGGCCTCATTGTGTGATCGATGGGGAGGTGGAT
>VHDF01000051.1 GCA_016871495.1 Verrucomicrobiota bacterium
TAGACCACTTTGTCTCCTTCCGTTCGACACGCCAGATCGCGGTTGAGCTCCACAGACCCGGCAGGAAACATCGGTCATTGAACTTGCGGCATTCACCTATTCACCGCCACCACCCCCATCCTTGAAAGTCGAAAATGTCCCTCTTGGTCTCAATTCCATTCCACTCCACCCAATCTTTCCCCGCATGAGGTCAGGATGTCTGAAACAAGAGCAGATCCTTGTAGTTTTGTCCTCCCCACCCTGCAAAAATCAGCATCCCGCTTCCTGTCCAAAGAGCCGAGTGCGCGCCTCTCCCCGCTACCGGAGCATCGGGCATGCTTCTCCATTGATCGCTGGAAGGAGAGTAAATAGCGCCGGAACTGGTGAATGGATTGCCACCACCCCAAATGATCATTTCGGAGCCCGACCAGACTGCAGTATGCACCAAGCGTGGCGTTGGGGCTCCCGCCGTAGCTATAGTCGTCCAAGAGTCGGTTGCCGGGTGATAAATGGCACCATCATTTCGCACGCCCGCTGCCCCTTCCCCACCCCAGATGATCATGCTGGATCCCGTCCAGACTGCGGTGGCGAAGAAACGCCCCGCAGGCGCGTTTGCCGCCGACATCGGCCGCCAAGTGTTTGATTGTGGGTTAAACAAAGCTCCGGTAACCGGGAGGGTTCCGCTTGTCGTTTTTCCACCCCAGATAATCCAATCTGTTCCTGTCCAAACCGATACACCAGCGACACGTCCGCTGGGGGCGCCGACGGTGTTCATCGGTCTCCAAGTGTTGGAGTGGGGAGAATAAAGTGCGCCATCACCCAGCACCCCTCCGACGTGCTCAGGACGATTGCTCCCACCCCAAATCAACATTTCCGATCCAGTCCAAGCCGAATGATGAGCCCATCTCCCCGCAAGGTCGGCGGCTGCAAGGAGCCGCCAGCTTTTTCTTGCGGGTCATACCTGCCTCCGTCTGAGTTGAAGACCGTTCCCAAACCACCCCAACTGATCACTTCGCTTCCGGTCCACACGGATGCTTGCAACCAGCGTGGCTGGAGAAACGGCGGCGGATCGAGGACGCGCCATACTTCCTCTGAAGCCAAATTCCAGTTTGAAAGTGCCAGAGCAGCCCAGATCTCCAGAGCAAAAGCAATGAGTCCCCAGGATCTCCTTTTCATGGGGAGAAAATGACACGGGATTTCAATGCGAGCCAACAGGAAAGTAGCGCCCGGCCACGGCGATTCGAGTGCAGCTCTAACGATCGGGTGCTTGCCGAATTCATCCCACTGGCGACGCCATTGCAGCATCTTCAATCTCCGCGCAGGCTCAAATTTCAGCGCCGGTTTCCAGGGCATGAACAACGGTGCCTTCGTATCCAGACTCGCCAGGGTCGAGAATCTTGCGGGATTCTGACCTGAATTCAACTCTGTCCCCTCGTCAGTCCTTTCCCATTCACCCTCAACCCCACGGATGAGGGAGTCGTTTGCCCCCCTGCATACGAATCACCCGCATGAAAACAGGCCTTCGATCGGCTCAATGAGCATCAGGATTATCGCCAGTCTTCAAGGAACTCCATGATAGAAGGGAATGCTCCATCCATCCGTGTGATCCGTGGTTGCCTCAGAAAAGACTTAGCCGTTATCCGTGGAACAGGGCCACCCCGGCCATCTTGACACGTCACGGGAGGTTCCGCGAAGCTGAAATCCGAATGAACGAAGTTCGCCCGAACGATTGGATGGAAAAAATCGTCAGCCTCTGCAAACGCCGGGGGTTTGTCTTCCAGTCCTCCGAGATTTACGGCGGCATCAACGGGTTCTGGGATTACGGTCCTCTTGGCGCCGAGCTCAAGCGGAACATCAAGGATCTCTGGTGGCGGTCCATGACCCAAACCCGCGACGACGTGGCCGGCCTGGAGGCGACCATCATCATGCATCCGTCGATTTGGAGGGCGAGCGGACACGTCGATACCTTCAGCGATCCCATGGTCGATTGCAAAACGTGCAAGGGTCGCTTTCGCGCCGATCAGGTGGACTCCACCCCATGCCCCAAGCGGCCAAGCCGGATGGTTACGGAATGCGAGGGCGAAAAGACGCCACCCCGCCAGTTCAATTTGATGTTCAAGACCTACGTGGGTCCGGTTGAGTCCGAGGAAAACGCCGCCTACCTGCGCCCGGAAACGGCCCAGGCCATTTTCGCCCAGTTCAAGAACGTGCTCGATGTGTCCCGGCAAAAGGTTCCGTTCGGCATCTGCCAGATCGGCAAGGCTTTTCGCAACGAGATCAATCCCCGCAACTTTACCTTCCGCTCCCGCGAATTCGAACAAATGGAGCTCGAATTTTTCATCCGCCCGGATGAAGTCGTGGCCCGCTTGGAAGGCAGTGTGGCCACCCTCGCTCCCGGCATGGATCTTTCCAAACCGCAGCGCAACTGGGGATGGGAAGTGTGGCACAAGTATTGGGTGGAACAGCGGATCCGCTGGTACGAGGGCATCGGCCTTCCCCGCGACTCATTCGAGGAATACTGGCAGAAAAAGGAGGAGTTGGCGCATTACGCGAAGGCCACCGTCGATATCCTCTACAAGTTCCCCTTCGGAACGCAGGAGCTTGAAGGCATCGCCGCCCGCGGCGATTTCGACTTGAGCCAGCACCAAAAGTTCAGCGGCAAATCGATGGAGTATTTCGACGATGAAGCCAAGGCCAAGTATGTGCCCCATGTGATCGAGCCGAGCGCCGGAGTCGATCGGCTCCTGCTGGCGCTGATTTGCCATGCCTACGCCGAGGAGGAAGTCACGGATGAAAAGGGCCAGAAGGAGGTCCGCACCGTCATGCGTTTTCATCCGCGCATCGCTCCCATCAAGGCCGCCGTCTTTCCCTTGTTGAAGAATCGTCCGGAACTGGTTGCCAAAGCCGAGGAAATCCGGGATCTGCTGCGTCCGCACATGGCTGTATTCTACGATGAAACGGGCGCGATCGGACGCCGCTACCGGCGGCAGGACGAAGCGGGCACCCCGTTTGGGATCACGGTGGATTTCGACACGCTGGGCGAGAACGGCAGCGCGCTCAAGGACACCGTGACGCTGCGGGAGCGTGACAGCATGAAACAGGAGCGCTTGCCCGTCGGCGAACTCTTGAACCACCTCCTGGTACGGATACGCTGATGCCTGTTTTGCCTTTTCCTGAAATGCCCAAGGCCATGCGCCGGGAGATGATCATCTCCTATTGGCTCATGATGATGCTGCTGGCGGGCCTGGCCTGGCTCGGTCTTGCCGTGCCATTCCTGGCGGTGCTTTTCTCCTTTTTCGCCCTGGAGAAGCTTAACTTTGGCAACCGCCGGTTGCTGGCCTCGTTTCTCTTCATCACCATGGTCACCTGCATGGGGGGATTGCTCTATTACTTCATCCAACAGGCCTACGTGGGATTGCCCAAAATTGTGGAGACGACGATACCGGTCGTGCTGACTTATGCCGAACGGCAAGGATTCGAGCTTCCCTTCTCCGATTACTCGAGTCTCAAGGCGCTCGCGCTGGAATCCGCCAAAACCAAATTCGCCGGGCTGGGCAAGGGGGCGCAAATCGCCATCTTTGAGCTGGCCGCCACGATCATCGGCATCGTCGTGGCCGTCAGCGTGTTCAATCATCCCGCGTTCGAACTTGAAACCCATGCGCCGGGAAAACGCCGCACCTTGTATTCGGGCGTGGGCAAGGAGATGGCGGAGCGGATCTCCAGTTTTTATGAGAGCTTCGTGACGGTCATGGGCGCCCAAATCGCGATCTCGGCGATCAATACCACGTTCACCAGCGTCTTTCTGATCTACAACAATTTCCCTTACGTCACCGTCATCATCGGACTGACTTTTCTCGTGGGGCTCCTGCCCATTATCGGCAATCTGATCAGCAACACCTTGATCACGGGCGTCGCGTTCACGATTTCTCCCAAGATGGCCGCGCTGGCGCTGCTCTTCCTGATTGTGCTGCACAAGCTTGAATACTTCCTGAACAGCAAGATCATCGGACACAAGATCAAGAATCCCATGTGGCTCACCCTTCTGGGCCTTCTCTTGGGTGAAAAACTGATGGGCATCCCCGGCATGATCCTGGCCCCAGTCACCCTCCATTACATCAAGACCGAACTTTCCCGTCCGATTTGGAATCTTCCCGACGAACCCTCGTCCGGCCGCGCCGCGGATTTCAACTCTCCCGAAACCGACACCCCCACGGGCTCGGGCGCTACTCCGGCATCTTGAATTTGGCCGTTTGGCTCATGAACCGAGCCGGATTGCCGAACACGAACTGATCGATTTGTCCCGGCGTGTAGCCGCGCTTCCGCATTTCCAGGGCGGCATAGGGAACCGCCAGGGGCACGCTGACCCCCCAATCGCAGGCGGAATTCATCCACAATCGATCGGTTCCCATCGTGTCCAGAATATCAATCGCGCGCGCCGCCGTGCATTTGCTTTCTGGATACAACGTCATTCCGCCCCAATGACCCGCGTCGAGAACGAGCTTCACGGTGTGCTCCTCGACGTGGTCCACAATGACGCGCTCGGGCTTGACGCGGCGATCATTTTTCAAAGCGTCCAGGATCAACTTGGTGCCCTTCCATTTGTCCTCGAGATGGGGGGTATGGACCAAGATGAGCTGGTCGTGCCGCGCGGCCAGGTCGATGTGCATCTCCAGCACCTTCAACTCGTTTCTCGAATTCTTATTCAGTCCTATTTCGCCGATGCCCAGGACTCCCGGCGCATTCAAAAATTGCGGGATCAGCGCGATGACCTCCTCCGCCAGTCGCACATCCTCGGACTCTTTGGGATTGATGCAGAGCCAGCAGTAATGGGGCAGTCCGAATTTGGCCGCCCGCTTGGGTTCGTACTCCGTCAGTTGCTTGAAATAATCGAAGAATCCATCCGGCGAACTCCGATCAAAGCCGGCCCAAAAGGCGGGCTCGCAAACGGCCGCGCAACCCGCCGTCACCATGTTCACGTAGTCGTCCGTGACCCGGCTCACCATGTGCCCGTGGGGTTCGATGTATCGCATAGAACTTTGGAAAACTTACAGCCCGGCGGCTAGGCCGACTTCCCCGGCCAGGCTCCCGCGGCGCCTTTGCCCGGGGCGGCGGCCAGCGGTTCCAGCGTCGGGTCGCTCAACGCGAGCAAGACCCGTTCCGCCCGGCCGCTTTTCTCGGAAGCTAATTCAGCCAAAGCTCCACGCAAGGCGGTCCAACGGAAGTCGCCGGGTCCCGAAGCCCGGTCCACCCGGTCCAGGAAGGCGGCCACGTCAATGAGCTTGGCCCTCGCTTCCATGAAATAGAGATCCAGCACCTGTTGTCGCGTGAGCGTTGGCATGTAACTGATTCTATTCGATACTCTTTCCCTGGCAAGGACCGGTTGCAAAGTGAGCAGAAAATGTGAGGCCCGCCCCATCCGTTGCAGCACCTTTGACACGCATGACGAAAACGGACGGCTCACCGTCTCCCCCACCTCGCCCGGCGACGGACACGTCCGCCTTCGACGGGAGCCTAGCCCTGTCTGGAAAACCATCCAGGCAGGGTTCTCCTTGAGCCTGGCGACAAAGTTCCCGCAGATCTTCGCCTGTTTCGGATCCAAGGATTGCAAATCGATGAATCCATCGTGACGGGCGAATCGGTCCCGGTTCACAAGCACGCCGGACGCCTCGATCCCCACACGGTGCTGGCCGATCGGGCCAACCTGGCGCTGGCGGGAACCCACGCGACCTCAGGATACGGTGAAGGTGTGGTTTGGGCCACGGGGGACCGGACCGAAACGGGGCGGATCGCGTGGATGATTCGAGAGGCCACCGATCTCAGCACGCCCTTGACGCGCAAGATTGCGGAGTTCAGCAAGCTGTTGCTGCGGGTCATTCTGGGGTTTTCGGCCACCGTGTTCCTGCTCGGCATCTGGAGAGGAGAAAGTGCCTATGAAATGTTCATGGCTTCGGTGGCGCTGGCCGTCGGCGCCATCCCGGAGGGTTTGCCCGCGGCGGTGACCGTCGTGCTGGCGATCGGGGTCTCCCGCATGGCCCGCTTGGGCGCCGTGGTGCGCCGCCTTCCCGCGGTGGAAACGCTTGGCAGCACCACGGTGATTTGCTCGGACAAAACCGGCACCCTGACGCAAAACCAGATGACCGTGACGCGCGCCTATGCGGCGGGGCAAACGTTCGAGATCACCGGGCTCGGTTATCAAATGGAAGGCGAATTCATGCGGGAACGCCATCGCATCGATCCACCGAAGTATCCTGCTCTGTGGGAATGTTTGAAAGCCGGCTCGCTCTGTAACGAGGCCGCTCTCTCGAATGCGTCCTCTCAGTGGGAGACGCGGGGTGATTCCACGGAAGCGGCCTTGCTCATCGCGGCTGAAAAGGCGGGGCTGGCCGGTCCTTTCATCCGGGGGTAAGCGCCGCGCTTGGACATGATCCCTTTCGCCTCCGAGCGGATGTATCGCGCGACGCTGCACCACGGAGCGAAAGGGCGCGTCATTTACAAGGTGGGAGCGCACGAAAAACTACTGGAACGATGTTCCCACGCGTTGGGCTCGTCAGGAACGCTTGAACCGGTCGATCGCCTCGCGATCCTGCACGCGGCCTCGCAAATGGCCGCCGATGGGTTGCGCGTCCTGGCCTGTGCCCGGCCGACTCATGACGGTCACAGCCGCCTGGAGCCCGATCATGTCGCCGGCCACCTGACCTTTTTGGGTTTGTTCGGCCTGATGGATCCTCCGCGTCCGGAAGCCATTCGCGCGGCGGTTGAAGCACGAGGCCCTTCCATGATCTCCACGCGCCTGGTTTCCTGCGTCGCCTCGCAGGCTGGGCAGCCTGCGAAACAGCAGACAGGGCTGTCTGCGTTACCCCGACAACCCGGTCACCGATAACCTCTGGATGCGCCGCCAGGGTTTGGGGTCGTGTTCCAGAACTTGACGGATCCGTCGCGGACTGGCGAGGTTCCACATGCCCCGAGGGCGCTCGTTGCCCGAAGGTTGTTCGTGCCGCGTCATCCCATCGCGTTGGCTTGCTCGACTCCCGCCGCCCAGGACCTCCGGTCGCGCGTGGAGAGGGGAGGTGTTTTGTCCTTCGATTGCATGGCGCCTTCGGCCCACGCGTTTTTCTGCGTTTGTCTCGCCCAGGTGTGCCCTGGCCGTCCCATCGTCCTGGTGACGGGAGGACTGAAGCGCCAGGAATTGGTGCTGCAGGATCTGATGACTTGGCAGACCCTCGCAGGATCTCATCCGGACCTCAAACCCTGGACACCCTTGTATTTTTCCGATTGGGAGGTGCTGCCTCATGAAACCAAACTGCCGCATCCCGACGCGCTCGCGGATAGAATTGGCACCCTGCTCCAGTTGAGATCGAGGAATCCCGGGCGTGGACCCTCTCCTGTCGTGGTGGCCTCGGTGGCGTCGCTCATGCAGCCCACCTTCGCGCCCGGGGAGCTTCAGCATCGCGTGCTGACCCTGAAGAGGGGTGATCGCATCGAACCCGAAGAACTGGCCGCTCACTTGGAGGCCTCAGGTTACGAACCTGAAGCCCAAGTCACTCAAAGAGGAGAGTTCTCCCGTCGCGGCGGCATTCTGGATGTGTTTGCGCTCACGTCTCCCTGGCCGGCACGCATCGAGTTTTTCGGAGACGAGCTGGAATCAATCCGGGAATTTGATCCCGGAAACCAGCGCTCCAAGGAGGAGATTCAAAGTGTCGTTCTGGCCCCGGCCGGAGAACTCGGCTTCTTTCGACGAGCGCATCAGTCCCAGGCGGCGGACGCCGAACTCCCGGCTTCGTCGCCGTGCCGAACCAGTTCGCTTCTCAGTCATCTCGACCCCTCGACGATCGTGATCCTCGCCGACCCGGAGGATGTCCAAGCCCACGCCAGCCTTTATGCGGAGCAAATTCCGGCCGGACACCCGCTCCACATTCCCTGGGAACATTTTCTCGCCGAGGCCGGTCGCCTCGGCATGCCTCGAATCCTTCTGGGAGAAAGTGTCGAGCAGACCTCCCACGATACGAACGATCCTGGAAGTGCCCCGGGGCCGAACGCCCCCCAGCCCTGGTCTCTGCCCAGTCTCGAGCATTTGCGGCCTTCGATGGACCGTGCCACGGATGCCGTCATCGCGGAGATTCAGCGCCGCGCATTCTTCCTGGAGATGCATCGCTGGCGGCGCCGGGGCATGGACGTGTTCGTGCAATGCAATAACGAGGGGGAGGAACAACGTTTCCAGGAGATTTGGAAAGAATACGGGCTCGAAGAAGCGCCGGGCGGCGGATCCCGATCCGGGGTCGGCGCCCTGGCCACGGCGTTGGGTCCCCTTTCCGGAGGATTTCTCGCCGAGTGGGCCGGATTCGCATTGGTCACGGATGCCGAGATTTTCGGCCGCTACAAAGTGCCCCGCCCGCGCCGACTCAAATCCTCGCACGCCTCCGCTGCCCGGTCTTTGTTGGAAATGGACTTCGCCGCGTTCGAGCCTGGCGATTATGTGGTTCACCTCGAGCATGGCATCGGGAGATTTCTCGAGATCGGCGGCATGCCGGGGCGCGGCACTGACCGGGGAGAGGAGTGCCTGGTGCTGGAGTATGCGCCTTCGGAGCCCGGCCAGCCCCATGTGAAACTTTACGTCCCGGTCACCGAAGCGCACCTCGTAAGCAAGTACGTGGGCGCGGGAAAGGCCCGTCCGCCGCTTCATACCCTGGGCGGCACCCGTTGGGCCAAGGCGAAGGAGAAAGCCGGACACGCCGTCCGTGATCTGGCCGCCGACCTGCTTTCGATTCAGGCCGCAAGGCAGTCTCAACAAGGCCATGCGTTTGAAAGTGACACCGGCTGGCAACGCGAGTTCGAGAGCGCGTTTCTGTACGAGGAAACGCCGGACCAGGCCGTGGCGATCGCCCAAGCCAAGAAAGACATGGAAGCGCCGAAACCGATGGACCGTCTGGTTTGCGGGGACGTGGGTTTCGGCAAAACCGAGGTTGCCATCCGCGCGGCGTTCAAGGCGGTGATGGGGGGCAAACAGGTTGCCCTCCTCGTGCCGACCACGGTGCTCGCCCAGCAGCATTACAACACTTTTCGGGAACGAATGGCGGACTACCCGGTTTCGATCGAGCTGCTCTCCCGTTTTCGCACCCGCAAAGAACAAGCCAACGTCTTGCGTCTCACCGCCGAAGGCCGGGTCGATATTCTCATTGGCACGCACCGCATCGTGCAGCCGGATGTGGTGTTCAAGGATCTCGGTTTGGTGGTGATCGATGAGGAGCAGCGCTTCGGGGTGATGCACAAGGAGAAGTTCAAATTGCTGCGCAAAATGGTGGACGTTCTCACCCTGACGGCCACTCCGATTCCGCGCACCCTTTACCTCGCGCTTACCGGTGCGCGCGACTTGAGCACCATCGAAACACCTCCCCAGGATCGCTTGCCGGTTCGCACCATCGTGGCACCTTACGATGAGAGTCTGATTCGCGAGGCCATCCAGCGCGAACTCAATCGCGAAGGCCAGGTTTTCTTCCTTCACAACCGCGTGACCACCATCGATGCCATGGCCCAAAAACTCCAGGCCCTGGTGCCTCGCGCGCGCATTGCCGTGGGCCACGGCCAGATGGAGAGCGGGGATCTCGAGGAGGTCATGACGCGATTCGTCAACGGCGAAGCCGATGTGCTCCTAAGCACCACCATCATCGAGAGTGGTCTCGATATTCCCAACGCCAACACCATTCTCATCGACCGGGCCGATCGTTTCGGTCTGAGCGAATTGTATCAATTGCGCGGGCGGGTGGGACGTTACAAGCACCAAGCTTACGCTTATCTCCTCATCCCCCGCCACGCGGGATTGCTGGCGGACGCCCGGAAGCGCATCAACGCGCTCAAACACCACTCCTCTCTGGGCAGCGGATTCAAAATCGCCATGCGAGATCTGGAGATCCGTGGCGCCGGCAACTTGCTCGGACCGCAGCAAAGCGGACACATCACCGCCGTGGGCTTCGATCTGTATTGCAAATTGCTCGATCACAGCGTCCGCGCCCTGAAGGGGGAGCGGGTGGCCCAACCCGTTGAGACCAAGCTCGACTTGGATTTTATCTCCATGGGACGAGCCCCGGGAATCGCGGAGACCGCCGAGCCGGTTCGTGTCTCCACGTCCGCCAAAAGACCCGAGGTTCATGTGCCGCGCGAGGTCCCCGTCTGGCTGGAAAACCATGGCGACCCTGGGGAGGAAACGGCCGCGTCCGAGGCACCTCCCCCGAGCGAGGCGGGCCTGCCCGCGGATTACATTCCGGCCACCGAACACCGCATCGAGTTTTACCGCAAGTTCGCGCAATGCCTCGATTTGCAGGCCCTGGAACTCGTCAAACAAGAGTTGCGGGATCGCTTTGGCAAGCCCCCCAAACCGGTAGAGTTGCTGCTCATGGTCACGGAGATCAAGGTTCTGGCGGCGCGCGCTCAAGTGGGTTTAGTCGAAACCCGAAACTCCAAACTCATGATCCAGCGCCACAAGGACTGGATCATGTTGAACGGAAAGTTTCCCCGCCTCACCAAGCAGGATCCCGCCGGACGCTTGAAGGAAATCAAACGGCTTCTGCGCGCTCTTTGAGCATGCCGCCAAAGGCTTACCCCCGCTCTCCCTGGCTCAGGGCAATCTTAGCACTCGAAAAAATCGGTAAGGCGCCAAACCCGCGTTCGCATCCATCACCGTGAATTCTGCCGAAGGGGCATTGGTCACGGAGTGCTTTTCCCACTGGATGGCGTCCAAGCTGGCTTGAATTTCATACTGCCCCGGCTGGCCTGCCAAAACTCGGAAGGAAAATTTCCCCGCGCTCTCCAGCCTTGCGTCCACCAACTGAATCGAGGGAGGCGGCGGGGGAGGGGAGGCGCCATGCAGGGCGAGTCGAAGGGACTTGATGCTTCCGAGGTTGCCCGTTCGCAAGTCCACCACGCGAACCTTCCAGGTTCCGGTTGCACTTTCGCCCCAGCATAAAATGGAACTGAATGTGTGGTTGGGATAATCTGGATTGGGATCGGAATGCCGTTCTGCGAGTCGCGAGATGGTTCCGCTGGGGGAGGTCAACCGAACCGCCAGATCACCCCGGGCAGGATGCGCGATATCGGCGGTCAAAGTAACGTGCTCCACCCGGAACAGGGCCCCGGCTTCCGCGAAGGAAAAAGACTGCTCCACGCCCGAGGCCGCATTGTCGGGGATCGACACGGGCGTGGCGGGAGTCCAATCATTCGTGAACGAACTCATCGGCGGCAGATTGGTCCAGGTCATCCCCCGTTCGACCGCGGCTTCCACGTCAAGCAGCCCGCCTCCATAAAAGTGGCTCAGACGCAGCCCTGCTCCGTTGATGATCCAGTCGCTGTTCGCGGGATCCAGTTGGCGGGCGGAACGAATCAGAATCTCTTTCACGTCCCGCCAGCCCAGGCGCGGGTTCGCTTGCAGCATGAGGGCGACCGCCCCCGAAACCATGGGAGCCGAGGCGGAGGTCCCCTTGTAATTTCGCGTGTAATCGCCATCCCGCAAATCCGCGGCATCCTTTCCCGAGTTCCAGCCCGCCTCACCCAGTCGATCGGTGGTGACAATCGATTGCGGGCGGAACCCCGTGTCTCCGCCGGGTGCGCAAATGGCCACACAGGCTCCCGGCTCGCTGAAGCTGCTGCGGACGCCCAGATCGTTGACCGACGCCACCGCGATCACATGCATATTGTTCGCGTAGGTGTCGTAATTGACGTTGTCCAACGTGAGTCCTCCGTTCCCCGCCGCCCAAACGACGATGCTGCCCAAGCCACCCCGGCCTTCGCGAGCTCCGTATTCCAGCGCTTGCCGAAGCAGGGGACCGAGTCCGCCCAGGATCATGCCACTGTCGCTTCGCCCCCAACTGTTGTTATAGATCGAAATCCATTGATTGCTGTGAACCATCGATGCGGCTTCTTGATCATCGCCCTCGCCCGGACCAATCAGCCTCAATGCCGCCCACGGAGATTCAAAGGCCACGCCTGCCAACCCGATAAAGTTGTTCCCTCGTGCCGCGGCAATGCCCGCCACCGGCGTTCCATGAATGCCGTTCTTGGAAGGCGTGGGATCGCGGTCGTTGTCCAGATAATCATAACTGAGGTCGCTTCTGTAATTCGTGGCCAAATCAGGATGGGAGATCTCCACGCCGTCATCAACGATCCCAATGACCACACCCGTTCCCCGGAATCGATTCCAGACATTGGTGACACGAATGTCCATCCCTGGTTCGGCACCGTTTTGACCCGTATTCAGGAGACTCCACTGCTGGGAGAACAAGGCGTCGGCCGGATTGACCCGGGAATGTTTCCTGATGGCAAGGATCGGTCGGGCCGAAAGGACTTCGTTTTCGAGGCGAAGGGACTTGAAGGACTTCCACGCTTCCTCCGGGCTCGGCCAATGCACCACCCGGGCCGAAGGTGCATAAATGAGTTTCTCAAAATGGGCCGTTGGGTGTCGCGCTTCCAGTCCTTCCGAGGAGGCACCGGGAACAAGCTCCAGGTGAATGCGACGGGTAAGGTAAGCAATGGGCTCATCCTGTCCTGGGATCCCTGTTTCATCATACAGTGCACGCCCCGGTAACCTGGAGCCATCCTGGGTGGCCATTTGGGCCGGGTGACCGGGGCCATCCCCAGGCCGGGCGAGAGATCGGCCGATGAGGGACCGGGCGTCATCGGCCATCACCGCGCGAAAATTCCTCATCCTCCCGTCGAGTTCGACCTGGATAAAACTGTCTGAAAAAGCCGTCCACATCCCGAATGTAAACCACACGAGGACAAGGCTCAATGAACGCCTTCTCCACTCTCGAAGAAACGTGATGGAGAAGGGGTGAGAAGAGGTTCGTCGCAACATCAACGACACCCTGGCATTTCCGAGTTTCACCTTCGAAGTGTCAAGAACTCTTACACCTCCCCAATGGCCCTATTCTTCTCAGTGCTTGATTTACTCAAAACGAGGGATTTCATTGGAAACAAGTTGCAACCTCTTGATCGTGAAAGCATTGAACACTTCAGAATCTGATCGCGGCTGCTTTTTCCAAACACCCCGACGGCCTGATTCCCCGAAATGGGTCCTTCCATTGTGTCGGTTTTCCTTACACTTCCTGTCAGTTTTCCACTGAGCAATAGTTGCTCGTTGGATTTATTTGTCAACATAAAATGTTTGTTATAAATAGTTTACATCTATTTATTACCTCGATGTGAAAACCAGGTACGGCGAATGCTGACATGCATAATATCCGAGTTATGGATCTGAGGCCGAAGAATTTCAGAACTGGGGTTGGACGTTTGAAGTCTGCGGCACGGCCCCATTCGATCGATTCGGGTGAGTGGGGATCGCTTGATTTGCGAAGGAATTCGTCCTTCGTCGCCCCATCCAGTTTTCGTTCCTGTTTGAATCTAAAGTCGCTTGGCTTGAGCCGAATGCGGCCGCATAAACCGGTGCTGAGCAAGTTTGTCAGCCTGGTGGGTTACGGCCTGGCGAGGCGTTAGATTGATTGGGGGCGAAAAAACCGAAAAGTAACCAACAATTGCACGAAAGGCGGCCTGTCACCTTGGGGTGGTAGGTCGCCTTTCAATTTTCGCCAAAAGGGTTGACGTGGACGAGGGTGGTTCATACATTGCCCGCCCTTTGGGTTCCAAAGTAGCTCAATGGTAGAGCAATCGGCTGTTAACCGATCGGTTGTAGGTTCGAGTCCTACCTTTGGAGCCAGCTTCTTCCCCCGTTGATGTTCTTCTCCATCGACTCTTCTCAATCCGCCCCAACCCGCCCAACCGCCAGAGAACGCGTCACGTCTAATCTTCTGGAACTTGAATTCGGTCGTAACTCGGCACTGCCCCGGCCGGACACGGCCAGCACTTCGTAACGCTTTCGCTCTTTCTGCGGCTGTGTCCTACCCGCATCTTTCACACTCGACTGGGTTTGGAAACGTTCCCCATGGAGTTTCAGCCATGCGGGTGAGATCGAACCGCGCCCCCGGTTCAACCAACGGATGCATTTCCCATGCTCCACCCCGTTGGAAGGAGTTCTTCCTCGAACCACCCCTCATGCGTGCGTTTGCGTGCAACTAGGGCGCGGCTTACGCGGTGAATCCAAACCGATACTTTTCTTCCTCCGGCTTGATGCCCAGCAACGCGCAGATGCACTTCGATGCCATCATGCCCGCTGCGGTCTTCACGACGCGGTCGAACTCATTCCTCGGCAGCTCCAATCCTTCGTGTTTGATGGCGCGGATGGCGAATCCGCGTTCCAGCAACTCCTCGACGAATTCCTCGCACGCGACCGGGTCGTCCGTCGAGTGGTGATGAGGCTGCGCGTGTTTCTTGAACTGGGCGGTGTATTCGATGGTGTATTTCGGGATCATCATGGAACAGGGTGGCCGACGGTGCATTTCGTGGCTCGCCGCGCTTTGGGAAGGACTGCACGAATCTTGTCCCGCGGTCGGCCGCCTCAGGCTGGGGGCCAGAGATGGTTTCGCCGGCGGGCGGCGGCGTGACCCATGTTTCCGACAACGTCAGGTCGTGCGGCTGTGCCACTGCGTTCACTCGAGTTCGCGTTTCCCAGGGTCGTGCGGGCGCTGGCAAGGGACGCCCACGCCCCTGGAAAGCGATGTCCTGCGCCCGCAATTCCGCGAAACGCTTGGCCTCTCCGGCTTTCCGCAGATCGTCCTCCGGGTCGGGTATGGCCCAGTGATTAAACCAACCCCCCGCCGAGATGTGCGCGAGGTCCTGATGTGATGGCGCCGACGGCTTCCAAATAATGGCTGGCGATTGCCAATCCCCGCACGGCATACCGCGCCCACACCTTGGAGAGTCTATTGCATCGCGATGTCGTGAATGCATGGCCCACGAAATTGAAATGAAGCCAACCCAAAGGAATTGAACATGAGTGCTGAACTGAATACCGACCGGCTCGTCACCGACCTCAAACGCATCGTGCAGGACTCCGAGGCATTGCTGCACGCCACCAAGGACGCCGTGGGCGACAAAGCTCACGAAGTCCGCGAACGACTCACGGACGCGCTCGATGCCGCCAAGCGCACCTGCCACCGCATGGAAGAGAAAGCCTTCGAAAGCGCGAAGGCCGCTGACCGCACCATCCGCGAACATCCCTATCAATCCATTGGCGTCGCGTTTGGCGTCGGGCTCCTCATCGGCGTGCTCGTGACGAGAAAGTGACTGGTATGGCGGAAGCCACCGGAGCCAAACCCGGAGTCTGGGCCTCGCTCAAGCGGATGCTCGACACCCTGCTCGCCACGGCGCAGATCCGCGTGGAGTTATTCGCCGTCGAGTTGCAAGAAGAGAAGTGCCGGCTGGTCGAGGCCATGCTGTGCGCCGCCGCCCAGTCGTAGTAAGCCGCCTCGACCTGCGGTTGGTTGAGCATGGCGAAGAGCAGAAAGTCCTGGAGCCGCGCGCTCGCCTCGAGCTTCGGAAGAGCGGGTCGCTGTCCACCCGGACGATAGACCTGTTCGACGGCCTAGTGCTGAAGCTTCGCCGTCCTTTCGCCGGGATGAATCGCACCCGCACAGCCGGCCAGTAACGCCGCCAGCATCACTGCCGCAGCGTGCCCAGGAAGGTCCGGTTTCACATACGGCCTCCGGCGCGACCGGATTGGGGCGGCTGCATCACACTCCACCTTTCGTCTTCTCCAGCCTCGCCAGGTCGCTTTGGGCGAGCGTGTTTCGGGGGCGAGAGAAGCGCCAGCCTCCGCTCCGACGTGGACGGCACCCCGCAGTTCGAGGCATGCGTTGTGGCGGGCGCTGAGGGTCATAATTTTCCGTTCCATGGATGATTCTCCGAGCCCGAGGAAGGGGCTATTCGCGGGTTGGTGAAGTCTGGCTGTTTCTTGGACACCGCAGGGCTATTTTCAGTCTCACTGCCTGCCCATCCACCCACGCCCGCACCTCCCCAACATTCCGGATTGTGTCGAGCGCTGATTGCGTTACCATGAAGCCATGAACTCCAGCTCCACCTCTTCCCCTTCCTGTCCCGATTGTGATTCAAAGTCTGGGGCGTCCCCCTCGTGGTCGCGCCGCCGGTTTCTGGTCCAGTCCATGGCTGGCGCCGCCGCTCTCGCGGTCCCCCCGCTGGCTGGACACGCGGTTCCGACGGCGAATGCCACCGCCTCGGAAACGCTGGTCGGCACCTTCTACAAGAGTTTGACCGAAGCCCAGCGCGGCTTGATCTGCCTGCCGTTTGAACACGAGCGAAGGTTGAAAGTGGACAACAATTGGTTCGTGACCAAGGCTCGCGTCGGCAAGGACTTTTCCCCAGATCAACAAGAAATGCTCCGGCAAATCTATCGGGGCCTGCACAGCCCGGAGTACGTCGATCGCATCATGAAATCCACCGAGCACGATGCCGGGGAGCATGGATTTGGCGACCTCTCGGTGGCCTTGTTTGGCCAGCCTGGCTCGGGGAAGTTCCAATGCGTGATCAGTGGGCGCCATGTCACGAAACGATGCGATGGCGATTCCGTGGAAGGGGCGGCTTTTGGCGGCCCCATTTTTTACGGACACGCGGCCGCGGGCGATGACGAGGAAGCCCATCACCCCGGCAATGTCTATTGGTACCAAGCTTTGCGCGCGAACGAGGTGTTCAAGGCTCTTGATGGCAAGCAGCGCCGTCTCGCTCTGCTCGAGAAAGGCCGACCCGAGACCGGCACGGACACCGTCAAGCTCACCGGATCGAAGAAAGGACTTGCCGGCATACCCTTCTCCGAGTTGAGCCGGGACCAGCGCGAGCTGGTTCGCAAAGTCATCGCCGATCTGCTCGCCCCTTATCGCGAGGCGGATGCCCGCGAGGCGCTCAAACTCATCGAAGGGGCGGGGCTCGAGCATTTGCACATGGCTTTCTTCAAGAATGGCGACATCGGCAACGACGGCGTCTGGGATGTCTGGCAGATCGAGGGACCCTCGATGATTTCCTATTTCCGGGGCTCACCCCATGTCCATGCCTGGCTCCACGTGAGAGAACGCGCTTCCTGAATGGTGACGGCGCTTCGCTCGCCTTTCGGGCGCCCCGCTCCTCGACTCGCGACGACGGAGAGCTGGAATCGAAATACGAGGAAGACCGCAGAGAACGCGGCGGCACTCATCTCCTTCCCGGAGCACCGAGGTGCTGCTTAGGAATCCGCGCTTTCCCACCCATCCGTCATGGATTCCGGTTCTTCGGCGATCTCTCATCCGCCCCGAGCGAACGGGAGGATCGTCCTTGCCGGAGGAAAGGGCTTTCTGGGTCGCCTCCTTGCCCATCACTTTGGTTCCGCTGGACGGGCATGCGTCATCCTTACCCGTCGTCCAGATTCCGCAGCCCATCCGCGCGAGGTTTATTGGGACGGTCACTCAGCAGGAGAATGGATTCGGGAAATCGAGGATGCCGACGCGGTCATCAATCTGACGGGACGCACGGTGGATTGCCGTTACACGGAAAAGAATCGCCGTGAAATTCTGGAGTCGCGAGTGAACTCGACGCTGGCCATCGGAGGTGCCATCGCGAATTGCCGGTGTCCGCCACGCCATTGGTTCAACGCCAGCACGGCCACGGTTTACCAACATACCCGCGGACGTCCTTACGACGAATATGCTCAGGAGTTTTCCGCCACGCCCGAGGCGAAGGACGCCTTTTCGGTTTCGGTTGGACTTGCGTGGGAAGAAGCGCTTCATCGGATCTCCACTCCGTCCACGCGCAAGATCGCGTTGCGCACGACGATGGTCTTAGGGCATGGCCGGAACAGTGTCTTTCCCGTGTTGATGCGTCTGGCCCGGTGGGGACTGGGGGGAGCTCAGGGCGGCGGGGATCAGTTCGTGTCCTGGATCCACGGGACTGATTTCTGCCGTGCGGTCGAGTTTCTCCTGGGCAAGACCGATTGGGTTGGACCGGTCAATTTGGCGGCGCCGGAGCCGCTGACCAACGCGGAGATGATGAAGATCATCCGAAACGCGGCGGGCGCGCCGTTTGGACTTCCGGCGCCTGAGCCGTTGCTTGAGATCGGGGCGTTTTTCATGAGAACGGAGACGGAACTGATTCTGAAGAGCCGCCGCGTCATCTCGGCCAAGCTCCGGGAGGCTGGATTTCGGTTTCAATTCCCCACATTTGCCGAGGCTGTGAAGGACTTGGCGCGCCAGGGTTCCGGATAGCAGGCGGCGGTTCGCAGCCTTCACACCGCGTCCATGATCGGGGAGCTTGGAAAACCCCGGGAATCGTTCGCCGGGAATAAGTGGATAAAACGACAAAGCCGCATTAGGTTTCCGCCATCATGAAGCACATGCAAACAGGGGCGATCATCCGAAGCTTGGCTTTGATTCTGGGCCTGGGGCTGGGAATGAACCGCATCTCGGCTCAAGTCTCGGCCGAATTAGTTCTCTCCCAGGAGCATTTCGTTTCCGGTGAATCCATTGTGGTCGGTGTCAAGATTACCAATTTTTCGGGCCGCACTCTGAAGTTGGGCGAAGATTCGACCTGGCTTCAGTTTTCGGTGTTTGGGGAGAACAATCGGGTTGTTCTGCACAAGGGCGAACCGGCCGTCAAAATGCCGTTTGAATTGACAACCTCTCATGTTGCGACCCGGCGAGTGGATATCGCTCCCTATTTCAATTTCGACCAGCCCGGACGTTATTCGATCGTGGCCACGGTCAATCTGAAGGAGCTTGGGCGCCGGATCAGCACCAGTTCGGCTTTTGTCGAGTTGGTTTCGGGGATTAAGATTTGGGAACAGGACTTTGGGTTCCTGGCTCAGGCCGGGACGGACAAGGAAGAAACGGTGGTGCGCAAGTACATGCTGCTGCAGGTGACTCACAAGAACCGAAAGAAATTGTACGCGCGTGTAACCGACGGTTCGGGGAACGTTCTGATCCGGACATTTCCCATCGGCGGTTCGGTCTCTTTCAATCGTCCGGACATTCAAATCGATCCTTCCAGCCGGCTGCACGTGCTGAGCCAGTACGCCTCGCGGCAATTCAATTATCTGGTGATCTCGCCCGACGGGGACCTGCTGGTGCGCCAGACTTATGAGTATGATAACGCGAGCAAACCCCAACTGGTTTATCTGGAAGAGGGGCGACTTGGCGTTGCCGGTGGAATTCGCCGCAAGACGGAGTCGGATGTGCCGGGTTCGGTGGAAATGACGGAGACGACACCGGCCGCGCCCGAAGTGATCAAGGCCGCTGCCAGCGATTCGGCGGCGAAAAAGCCATGAAGCGATGTCGGACCTCGGGCCGCGGCAGGCTTGATCGTGACCGAGTTCGGCTTCTGTTCGCATTCCGAATGCATGGGATTCGCCCGGCGAATGAACGTTCGGGGTTGGGGGAGGTCGATCGCCGATGAGCGGTTCTTGACACCCCCCCGCTCGCTGATAGATTCGCCCACTCCGCTGCCGGGGAGGTGATTCTCATCCTGGCGGTTGGAGATGGAAGTCCGCCCTCGGGGGGCGGTGCGCTCACGCTTTCTGTAAGAACGCCGAATATCATGAAACGCCAGTATCAGCCCTCAAAGATCCGCCGCAAACGACAGCACGGGTTTCTCAATCGCAACTCGACCAAGAGCGGACGGGCCATTCTCGCCAATCGCCGCCGGGTGGGACGCAAACGCCTCACCCCTGTCTGAGATTCTTCAACTGGGACCGCCATGATTGGCGGATCATCCGATTTTCGCTTTCGTCCCGGCCAGCATTTAAAGCGCGGGGGTGAATTTGCGAAACTCAAGGCACACGGAAACCGCCTGACGACGCCCATGTTCATCTTGAATTGGCTGCCTCGCCAGGTCCCCGGTCCTTCACGACTGGGCGTCGTCACGGGAAAACGGCTGGGCATCGCGGTGGAACGGAACCGCGCCAGGCGCTTGCTCCGCGAGGCTTTTCGTTTAATCCAAGGCGAAATCCGGGTGCCCGTCGATCTCGTCTTGGTGGCGCGACAAGCCATCCGCGAGCAAAAGCTGAACCGCGTGCTGGAGGAGCTTCGCAAGGCACTGCTGCGCGCCGGCATTCGGGCAAACGCCGGCCCCGCTGCTGGTCCGGAAGGAGGATCGTGAGGACCTCTCATTGGCTGCGCGAGGCGGCCGTGCTGCCGATTCGCATTTACACCCGTTGTCTCTCGCCGTTGAAAACCGTTATTCTTGGACAATCTGCCTGCTGCCGATATTGGCCGAGCTGTTCGCGCTTTGCGGCGGAGGCGATCCGGATTCACGGTATCGGGTTGGGTTCGTGGCTGGCGCTCAAGCGCATCGGGCGCTGCCATCCTTGGGGTGGGGCAGGGTATGATCCCGTGCCTTCGGATCCTCAGCCCGTTGCTCCTGCGGCAACGGTTCATCGTCGGCTTTAGCCTTATCTACTCATGGATCGCAAGTCGGTTATCATCCTTATCATTTCGTTCGTCCTGCTGGTGCTGTGGTATCCGCTGGTCAACAAGTTGTATCCTCCCGCCCCCCGTCCCAGCACCCAAGGCGTTCCTGCCGCCATGACGAATGGGCTGGCCGGATCCAGCAATGGCACTCCTGCCTCAGCCCCGCTTCCACCGTCGCCGGCGGTCCCTGCGGTGGTGCCCCAGTTCTCGGCGCCCCACGCAGGCACCCCCATTCGACCGGCCTCGCCGGAAAGCATCGAGATTTTGGACACCCCTCAGGCGCGATATCATTTCACGTCCCATGGCGGTGGATTGAAGTTGATCGAATTGAAGGAGTATCCGGCCACCGTGACCTGTTCCGGAAAGGAATCCAAGGCGACCCAAGCGCTGGCGTCCTTGAACACCAAAGCCCCGGTTCCCATCCTCGGAATCCTGGGTGGGGAAATGGTCGAAGGGGATGGATTCTACGCTCTGACTCGCGGGGAAGGCGTGGTGCGGGCGCAGAAGTCGCTGCCCAACGGCCTTCTCCTGACCAAGGAGTTTCGTCCATCGTCGAACTATCTCGTTTCCGCCCTTGTTCGTGTTGAGAACCGGACGAACGCCACGGTGCGATGGCCGGTTCAAGAGTGTGTCATCGGCACTTCGACGCCGGCGAATCTTCACGACGATGCCTCGCTGATGGGATTGCAATGGCACGACCGGACTCACATTGAGCGCATTGGCACCCCTTGGTTTCAGAATCTCACCCTGGGATGCTCCACCTCGCCTCCGCGTCTCACCTACGAATCCGCGGCCAAAACCAACCTCGCCTGGGCCGCGGTGCATAACCAGTTTTTCACGGTGGCCGCCATGCTCAAACATCCGGCGGCTCAAGTGGTGGGCCGCCGCATCGACCTCCCTCCGCCTTCCGCCGAGGAACTCGCTTCCGACACCAAAGCAGTCAGGCAACCCTTCGGCTATCAAACGGCGCTCCTCTATCCGGAGGTCTTGCTCAATCCCGGCCAGGTCCTGGACCGCGAATTTCTTTTTTATGGCGGGCCGATGAAATACCACACGCTCTCCAAGATCGGAGTGGAGCATTCCAACAATCTGGATTTGTTGATGAGCTTCGACGGATTTTTCGGTTTTTTCGCCAAGGCCCTCCTGCTGGGCATGAACGCCCTGGCCGCCCTTTCGCTTCCCTACGCCGGCGCGATCATCGTCATCACGATCCTGATCAAACTCCTCTTCTGGCCGCTCACGCACGCCAGCACCAAGTCCATGAAGCGCATGTCGGCGCTGCAGCCCCAGATGAAGGCGCTGCAAGACAAATACAAGGACGATCCCAAGAAGATGAACCAGAAGTTGATGGAGTTCATGAAGGAGAACAAAGTCAATCCTTTGGGAGGTTGCCTGCCCATGTTGATTCAAATCCCGGTCTTCTTCGGGTTCTTCACCATGTTGCGAAGCGCGGTCGAATTGCGAGGGGCAACCTTCCTCTGGGCCTGCGACTTGTCGCAACCCGACACGCTGTTCGTCATTCCGGGACTCAACCTTCCGTTCAACCTTCTTCCCATCATCATGACCGCCACGACGCTGTGGCAAACGCACCTGACTCCGCCGTCCCCGGGCATGGATCCCGTCCAACAGAAGATGATGCGGTACATGCCGCTGATGTTCATCGTGATCCTGTACAATTTCTCGTCCGCCCTGACGCTGTATTGGACCGTCCAGAATCTGCTCTCGATCTTGCAGATGAAGCTTACGCAGGATGATCCGGTGAAACCTTCCGCTCCTCCCGCTCCGCCGGCGAAGGCCCCCCGGACGAAGGCTTGACCCCAACCTCGATTCCTTTATGCCTCAAGATCCCAAGACCGTATTGCAAACGCTGCTCGAACATCTCGGCTTCCCATCGACCATCGAATCCTTCGAGGAAGACGGCAGCCCGACGCTCAATATCGTGTCCGATGACGCGGGGCGACTGATCGGGCGTCAAGGCCAGACCTTGAACGACTTGCAGTACCTGTTGAACCGCATGCTTCTGCAGCAGCATTCCGAAGCGCCCAAGGTGTTGGTGGACGCCGGCGGTTACCGGCGGCAAGCCCGCGATGCGATGGTGGAAAAGGCCAGGGCCGCCGCTGAAAAAGTCAAACGATGGGGTGATATCGTCGAGTTGGAACCGATGAACGCGTTTGAACGGCGCATCATCCATCACGCATTGCGAGACGATCCCACGGTGGAGACCTACAGCGTGGAAGTGGAAGGCACGAGCAAGAAGGCCATTTTGCTCCGGCCCCGGCGCGCTTGATTCAAAGGTTGAATTTCCAGCCAAACTCGCCCTACGTTCCTCTGATGAACATTTCCCCCTGCTTGCGCGCGGCTGCCGCCGCCGTTTTTTTCTTCCATGCCCTTTCCACCAGCCTCGCGGAATCGTCGGGTCCCGCGGGTGCATGGAAATGGACGACGCAAACCCAGAACGGGGAGTCCCGCGAATGGGTTCTCGATTTGCGATGGGAGAATGGGAAGTTGCTGGGCAAACTCAAAGGGCCCCGCAATGAAACCGAAATCCAGGAGGGTCGCTACGCGGAGGGCCAAGTCTCCTTCAAAGTCACTCGCGAAACTCAACGAGGCACTCTTCAGAGCACCTACCAGGGCAAGCTGGACGGGGATACCCTCAAGGGAAAGGTTGAGACCAAGAACGGCGAGCGCACGAATGAACGCGAATGGGTGGCGAAACGGGAGGGTCTCGACGTTTCCGGCGCTTGGGCATGGTCCATGAAGCGGGAAAACGGAGACACCATGGAAGCCACCTTCACGTTGAGCCGTTCAAACGGACAGTTGGCCGGGAAGTTCGAGTCAGAAGGGCTGCCGCAACCTCTCGAAATCAAGAATGCCAAGATCGAGGGAAACACCCTGACCTTCGACACCGTGTTGGAGCGCGATGGCGCCAGCACCACCATCAAGAATTCCGCCACGATTTCGGGCAAGACCATGAAGGGGAAGGCGGAAGGCACCCGAGAAGGACAGAGTTGGACGCGGGAGTGGGAGGCGACGAGGAAGTAGGCCGAATTCGGATGAATCCATTTCCCCGGCGCCGGGTGGTGGTGACCGGGTGCGGCATCGTAACGCCGCTGGGCCTGGGCTGGGCCGAAAATGCGGAAGGTTTCCGCCAAGGACGGGCGTGTTTCGCGCCCGTGTCCCTGTTCGATGTCTCGCGTCAGCGATGCCGTCTCGCCGCCGAGGTTCCTTCCCGGCGCTTGGACGAAGCGGTCTCGGCCTCCCGGGTCCGGGCCAAGCGCGGCCAGCGCTGGGATCGCGCCACGAAACTCTGGCTGGCGGCTGCCGAGGAAGCCTGGCGGCAGTCCGGGAATGCTTCAGGGCAGGGCGTGGCCAGCTACGTGGGAACAACCAGCGGCGGCATGGCCTTGGGTGAAGCGCTTCTCCGCCAAGCCGGGATTTCGCGGCAGCCGCGACAAGGGCAGCCCTCCCAAGTTTATCATTATCTCGCCTATCAGCCGGTCGTGGAAGTCGCACGGCTTTGGGGCTGGACGGGACCTGTCCGTGTTGCGGCCAATGCTTGTGCCTCGGGCGCATCCGCCGTCGCCCATGCATGGCGGGATCTTTCGTGCGGCCGGAGATCCGTCGTCATCGCGGGCGGTTTCGATGCGCTGGCGCATTTGGTGTTTGCCGGTTTCGATTCGCTTCAGGCGCTGTCCTTGACCGGGTGCCGCCCGTTCGCCGCCAATCGCGACGGTCTTTTGCTGGGCGAAGGAGCCGCCGCCCTCGTGTTGGAGACTCTTGAATTCGACAAGGAGCGTGGCGCCCCCATTTTCGGCGAAATCGCCGGAGTAGCCACCGCGACCGATTTGCATCATTTAACCCAGCCCGATCCCGGAGGAAATGCCGCCACCCGATGCCTCGTGGAAGCATGCCGCGTCGCAGGTTGGGATGCCTCCGAGGTGGATTACCTCAATGCGCACGGGACCGGAACCGTCTTGAACGATGCATCCGAATCCGCCGCGATCACAAGTTGGGCAGGCGTTGGAGCAGGAAAACTGGCGGTCAGTTCGATCAAGGGATCCATCGGCCACACTTTGGGCGCGGCCGGTGCCATCGAAGCGGTCGCTTGTTTCATGGCCATGGACGGACACTGGCTCCCGCCGCAGGTCGATGCCGGCGCGTTGGATCCGTGCGTCACCTTTGACGTGGTGCGCTCGCCCCGCTCGCGGATCGCGCAACGGATGCTGAGCAATTCGTTTGGATTTGGAGGCGCGAATGCCTGCCTCGCCCTTCGGAGGTGGGCGTGAGCCTGAGATGTCAACCCTGGGTTCGCGGGCTCGGCGTCGTCTCGCCCGCCGGGCTCTCGAGGTCCGCCTGGGTCAGCGTGGTGGGAGCGCACTACCAGGCCCTGGGGGCGAGTTGGGTGGTGGAACGGTGATTCGTCATGCCTTGGGGGCCATGAAGTGCTCGAGCAGTTCGTTCATGCGCCGGAGCATTTCACGGGGGTCTTCGAGCATCCCGGCGGCGACCCGCGCATTGTCGAGCAGTTGCGCGGTGATTTTCGAGGCGATGGTGCTGTCGGTCTGGCGCAAGTGTTCCAGGCGAACGATGACGGGGTGTCTCGTGTTGATTTCCAGGGTCGGGGCGGAGGGGAGCGCGCCGCTTTCCTTCTGCACCGCCTTCATCAACCTCCTCATGCTGGAAGTCATGTCTTCATCGCTATCCACGACGGCCACCGGACTCGAAACCAATCGGGTGGAGACTTTGACGGCTTTCACTCGATCGCCGAGCGATTCCTTCATCCAGGCGGCCAATGCGTCGGCTTGCTCCGGCGAAAGAGAGCCTTCTTTCGACGGGTCGTCGAGCTGAACCTCGGCTTTTTCAGCCGACTTGAGCTTCTTGCCTTCAAATTCTGCGAGATGATCCATGACGAACTCATCCCATGGATCGAGCAGGAAGAGCACCTCCCAGCCCCGCGCCTTCAAACCCTCGAAGTAAGGGCTCCCTTCCGCGCTTTCGCGGCTGGCGCCGGTGACGAAATAGATTTCCTTGTGGTCCGCCGGCATGCGTCTCACGTAATCCGCCAGCGACGTGAGCTTGCCGGCCTCCATGACGGAAGACTCGAAGCGGAGCAGTTTGCCCAGCGCTTCGCGATGGGCGAAATCAGAGACCACGCCTTCCTTGAGCGGGCGGGCGAATTGTTTGTAGAAATTCTCGAACGTTTCAGGATCCTTCTCGGCCGTTTCGTCGAGATGTTTGATGAAACGTGAAGTGAGGGCGCTGTTGAGTTTTCGCATCAGACTCGAGTCCTGCATGGTCTCCCGCGAAATATTGAGCGGAAGATCCTCGCAATCCACGGCACCCCGGAGGAATCGCAACCAGTCCGGGAACAGGCCTTTGGCTTTGGGTTGAATCAGGACCTTCTTGCAGTAGAGATTGACCTCGGAATCCACCCTCGCCAATCCGAGCGATTCGACGTTGCGAGAGGGCACGAAAAGCAGGGCTTGGATGGAGAGCGGGGCGTCGGCGGTGTAGTGCAAACGGAGCAGAGGAGCGTTGGTGTCGTGTCCGATGAAGCGGTAAAACTCCTGATATTCCTCGTCTTTGATTTCGCTTTTGCTGCGGCTCCATAAGGCGCGCACGGTGTTCAAGGCTTTGCCGTTCACCTCGATGGTGAACGGCACGAAACTCGAATACCGTTGAATGACCGATTCGAGCCGGTAAGCCTGGGTGTATTCCTTCTCGTCTTCCTTCAGCTTGAGCACGATGGACGTGCCGCGCGGCAAATCGGATGGGCCGTCGGTGATCTCGTAGCCGCTGGCCCCTTCCGAAGTCCACGTCCACGCCGGTTCCCCCGGTTGCGCGGAACGTGTGTGGACGTTGACCTTTTCCGCCACCATGAAGGCGGAGTAGAAGCCGACGCCAAACTGGCCAATGAGTTGGGTTCCCGATTTTTTGTCCTCCGCCAGCTTGGAAAGAAACGCCCGGGAGCCGGAGTGGGCGATCGTGCCCAGGTTTTCGACCAACTCGTCTCGGGTCATGCCGATCCCGGTGTCGGTGAGCGTCAGAGTGCGCTCTTTTTCATCGGCCTGGATGCGAATGGCGTGAGCCGCTTCAGGTTGGTGAACCGCGGCGCCCGAGGTTTGCAGGAATCGAACTTTTTCCAAGGCATCCGCGGCGTTGGAGATCAATTCGCGGAGGAAGATCTCCTTGTCCGTGTAAAGCGAGTGGATGACGATATTAAGGACTTCCTGGATCTCGGCTTGAAAAGTGTGTTTTTCGGCATTCGACATGCCGAACTCCTTAGCGTCTTCAAATCGACTTCGTCAAGGGAGGGATAGGATTATAACCTCCCGACTGACTTGATGCTCAAGTTACTCACCACTCCGCACCCCGGCCCGGCGCAGTTTTTTGGCTTAAAACTGCCGTGGAACGTGGTAAAGATATGCAAAGGCCAAGATGAGAAAGACATGAAGAAGCCTGAGGCCTATCCTTGATGGATCGGGTGAGTGATTCGTCTTCGGCGCGCGACTGGAGTGAAAGCCAGTCGCAGCAGCTTCGCCAGCCCGGCACTCGTGGAAAAACCTACTGCGTCTCCATGTTCGCAGGTTGCTGCGGCGGGTCTGCGATACAGCCGCGCCACGGCGTGCAAGCGGATCTCCCGAGGTGTCCATGCACCTCGGTTCCGGGAGGGCGGCGTTCCACCGCCGCCCCACCTTTTCTGAGGGTGATCAAGATGGGCTGCGGTGGAACGCAGCCCTCCCGGCGTGGTTCCTCGTCCCAAGGCGAGTCGAAGATGGGAGGTGACGATTCTTTTGCTTACAACGGCAGTTGCCCATCATGGGGCTTCGCAAGGTCCAAGCGATAAAGCCATTCCGAATCACTCACCAGATCCATAAAGGATCGGCCTCGTTCTTCGTCGTGTTTTCTCAATGGGTCACGGATTGGGCGATGCCCACGGCGACGGAATCCCGTTGGGATTCCTGGCGGGACGAGTTTGAGTTGCGTTTCGTCGGTTGGGACGGGATGGACCTCCCAACCAACTTGATGCTGAAGTGACTCACCGTTCCGCACCCTGGCCCGGCGAAGTTCTTCTGCTAAGAATGCAGTTCCACCAACTCGATGAGGATGCCGTCGGGACCCTCTGCGCAAACGACGTGCTTCGCGTCCGGGGCCGAGACGGGGTCGGCGCAAAACTTCACCCCCTTGGCTTTTAAGGCCCGGACTGTTCCGGGCACGTCCTCGATGATAAATGTCAGCCAGCGGACACCCGCTTGAAAATCGAGCGTGCGAGGGGGAGGAGGATTCGGCACCTCGACCAGTTTGATGAGGGTTTGTCCGGCCTTGAGCCGAATTTGGCGGAACGCAGTCGGTGCCAAGTGAGCCCCCACCGCCGTGGAAGCGGGAATCTGAATATCCAGCACGGGCTCGAAACCCAGCAAGTCGCGGTAGAAATGCAGGGACTGCTCGAAATGGCTGCAAATGATGGCCACGTCCACGACGGAATGTTTGAAGTGAAACATAGGCGGTTCAGGGAGAGGTTGGGTTAGGGGTGGGTGAGAAAGAGCATATTTCGATCAAGTGCCCGTCAGGATCGTAGAGGTAGAATTGATGCACCCCGTCGGGACGCAACCGGGGGCCGTCAATGATCTTAAATCCCGCTTGGGCCAGCCGCCTCGCAGCCTCGGGTCCATCCTCGACGCTGAAGGCGATGTGAAATCCCTGCGAAGGGGTGCACGCCTGTCCGTCGGGAATGCCCGCGCGTCCCCCGCATTCCGACCCGGCCACATTGACGTGGATCTGCGTTGTTCCCGTTTGAAACCACAATCCGGGAAAGCCGAAGTGGGGGCGATGCACTTCGCGCATGCCAAGAATCCCGACATAAAAAGTGCGTGTGCGGTCGAGGTCCGCCGCCACGATGGTGACATGGTCCAGGCTTTGGACCTCAAGCAGGGAAGCGGGCGTGGCGGTGGTCATTGGATGCCTGCCGGTTAGCGCGTGCGGGTTTTGAGGTGGCGGTCGGCGAAATCGAGAAACACCTTCCAATCGTCGCGATTCATGGAGTGTTTTCCGGGCCGGATGTAGTAGCCAAGGCGGCTGGCGACCAGTGTGTTCAGCGGAGGGAGTTCGGCGGAATCGACCCCGCCCGCGCCCAACAAACGGTAAACAGGTTCGGCGGCTTTCAGGACCTCGAATTGGCCGGATGGATTCGCCCATTGATCCTCGACCGCGTTGGAGAGCAGGACGGGGCGGGGCGCCATCAGGGCGACCAAAGCGTGCTGGTCGAAGGGCAGTCGGTCGGTCTGCTCGTTGAATTCTTTGAAACGTCCGTTAAACCAGTGAGGGAAACGGTCGTTGATTTGTTTGACCGATTCTCCGATTTTCCCGCGGCTCGGGGCAGTCCCTCCGCAACCCGCCTGATGAGGGATGGCGAGAGCGATGCGTTCGTCCAGGGCGCCTGCGAGCAGGGCGGTCTTGCCGTTGCGCGAATGACCCACGACCGCGACGCGCATGGGATCGATCTCCACCTCGCCCATCAAGAAGTCTACCACCCGATGAAATCCCCAGGCCCAACACGCGATGGATCCTCGGTCCTTGGTGGGGACAGGCTCGTTCTTCTTTTTGGCGAGCCACGCTTTGATGCCGTCGGAAACATCGGCGCGATCCGAATCCACGTCGCTCGAACAGAACGAGGCCAGGGCGTAGCCGCGTTGAATGGTTTGCTCGATGGCCCAGTCGGCGGCTTGGTGTCCGCGTGAGGCTTCCGTGGCCTTGTTTTGAGGGCAGTCCCTGCAGTTGGTGTAAACCCAGCCGCGAGCCAGGGGCACGCGAGGGTCGTTGAGCAGCGCGTGATTGCCACAGAAATTCATGCCGACAAACGCTGGGTGGGGTCCACGCCCGCCGTTGGGCATAACCAGCATGACATCGATGGCGGGAGCCGCGGCGTCCCCCAGTTTCAATCGGACGAGTTTGAGTGTGGCTTTGCCGTCGAACAGATCCTGGTGTTCACCCAGTTTTTCCACTTCGACGCGTTCGGGTTTCGGGGGGAGTTCCCCGTACATATAATGTTGAAAGAGCGACTTCAGTTCGGCGCGGCGGGAGCGACGCCACATGGCCTCGTTGGTGACAGCCTGGCCGTTGAGCATTTTGAAGGGATCAGGCCAGCCCGTTTGAAGGGGCAGCTTGGGCACTTCGGGAAGCGGTTCCGCCGCCTCCAGGCCTGACGCGCCGAAGCCTAGGGTGATCCATCCCGCGGTGAACAACACACGCAAAGGGTTCATGTTCACAGTTTCACGGCTCTCTTGAGCCGGACGCTGCGCACCGCAGCATCGACGATTTCCTGGCCAATGCGGCTGATGGGAAGGGAGACGGGACCCGAAAGCGGACGTCCGGTTTCGAGGCCATGGAGAAGGTATTGAACCGGGTCTTGGTTTGGAGCTTTGGGCGGAGGCGCTTTGACGGTGTGCGGTTTGGGCTTCCGACGGGTTTGCAGCGTGACGTGATCGTCGTAGTCGTAGGAACTGACGGTGCCTTCGGTGCCGGAGACGATGAATCCGCAGCGCGGTTGAGGCTGGATGATCCATGGATCCGTGAAGGTGCCCCATCGTGTCTCGAATTTAGAAAGGCCATGGGCGTAGCGCGCGACGACGATGCTGTGTTCATCCACTTCCAAGCCCTTGGGTTCATCGACCGTGGCGGTGACTTCGAGGGGGCGGCGGCCGCCTTGATACCAAGTGCCGAGTGTGGTGCCGTAGCCGAGGTAATCCAGCAGGGAACCTCCGCCGTGGGCCTTTTTGTAGAACCAGGACTTGGGTTTTTCGGCGGCCACTTGGGCAGCCGTTTTCTCGTCCTTGTCGGCGCCATGCCAGAGCGGTCCGCGATTGCCGCCAAAATGCCAGACATTGAGGACTTCGCCGATGGCGCCCGACTCGATCAATTCGTAACTGGTTCGATGAGATGCGACCCATTGAAGGGGCCAGTTGATCATCAGCGTTTTGTCCTTGGGCATGGCTTGGACCATGGAGTCGGCCTCCTTCAACGAAGCGGCGAAGGGCTTTTCAACCATGATGTGGACGCCGTAGGGAGCGACCTTTTTGACCCATTCGCCGTGTTTCGAGGCGGCGGGGCAGAGAATGACGACGTCGGGTTTGGTTTTTTCGAGGCACTCACGGTAATCCGTGAAGGCCTGGGCGCGGGGAATGCCGAGTTTGGAGATCGCTTCCTCCATGCGTGCGGATTGTTCGTCGCTGATGCCGACGATCTCGACCCGGGGATGGTCGTGGGCCATGCGCAGCAGGTCGCCCATGTGGAAATGATCGAAATTGATACCGGCGATCCTCCAGGTTTTACGTTTCATGATGGGGGAAGCATCGCGAAGATCCGCGCGTTTCGCGAGCGGGAAATTCAGTCAGCGCGCGGTTCATGGAGCGTTGGGACGCGGAAACGTGTCGCTCTCGACGAGGCGGCCGGTGCCATGGGCCGAGACGTCTATTTTTCGAATCGCCGCAGCACGGCGCGCAAGACTCCTTGAATGACGAGTTCCTCGGACGGGATCAGGTCGGGATACTTGGGGTTCTCGGCTTTGAGGTAAGGTTTGCCGTTTTTGACGACGAACGTTTTCAAAGTGTTTTTGCGGTCGATGAGGGCGGCCACGATCTGGCCGGGCCGGGGGTCAGCGCCGTGTTCGAAGAGGGCGATGTCGCCTTCGACGATGTGGCGACCGATCATGGAATCGCCCTGGACGCGGAGAGCAAAGGTGTTGCGCGTGGGCTTGAAGCCGACGGACTCGATGGTCACCGAAATGGCTTCGCCTGTTTCCTGGGTGCGATCGGAGCCGAAACCGGCGGGAATCTCACCGAGCAGCGGCACGCGCAGAGCGGGCGAGGGAACCGGACCGGCGGGACGAAGGGAACGGGCCTTGCGGCGATCCGCCACCAGCCAGCCTTTGCGCACGATGGCTTCAACATGGCAGGCGGCGGCGCGTTTGCTGCTCCAGGCGAATGCGGCGGCAATTTCGCGGAACGTGGGGGAGGGATGTCCTTCCGCCAGGCGTTTCCGAATGAAATCCAAGACCTGCCTCTGCTTGACCGTCAGCGCAATCATATCTGTCCAAATGGGTAGTATTTTGAGACCGTAAAGTCAATCTCCCGACGAACTCGATGCTGAAGTGACTCACCATTCCGCACCCCGGCCCGGCCGAGTTCGCGTCTTGGAGCCACCGGACAAATCCGTCGGGAGTATCCCGGTTCACGCATCGGTAGATGATTTTCGGCACCACAAGACATCGAAGGTGCTCAAGCGCGTAAGTCTCCGGGTCCAAGGTGGGCAGAAATGGGAATGGCCGCGGCGCCGAAACCCGGTCCGCTTCGTCTTGAATGTCCTAGCCCGCCTATTTCATGCACGGGACGCCCGGTGATGACACCGGGCCTACAAACACAGAGCAGGCGCGATTGTAGGCCGCGTGCCCTCACGCGGCACACTGTCGCGGATTCAAGCTCAGGATGAATTATCCGGGCTAGACGACAAGGTCGTCGACCGGGAGCGACCCAAGCCGCACCAATTGCTGAACGACGATGGCTTCCAACTATTCCGGTGGCGTCGCCTGCTTGGGCGGAGCGAA